>JAYUYE010001202.1:0-6310 GCA_043752985.1 Myxococcales bacterium | reverse complement strand
CGATCTCAAGCCCGAGAACATCGTGCTGTCGTTCGATGACGAGGGGCAGATCTATCCCAAGCTCCTCGACTTCGGCATCGCGAAGCTGACCTCGCCGGAGCAGGAGCAAGCGCATCGCACTGGCACCGGCGTCCCGCTCGGCACGCCGTACTACATGAGCCCCGAGCAGTGCCGCGGGCGCGACGTCGACCACCGCACGGACATCTACTCGTTCGGCGTCCTGTCGTTTCGCCTGCTGACCGGCGACTACCCGTTTGAGGGCGAGCTGATCGAGATCCTCCACAAGCACATGCACGAGGAGCCTCCGCGCCCGTCCTCGATCAACCCGGTGCTGACCCCCGAGATCGATCGTGCGATCACGTGGATGCTGCAGAAAGATCCGGCGCAGCGCCCGGCGACCGTGATGGCCGCGGTGTTCGCGCTGCAAGGCGAATCGACGGCACCGACGCCCATGTTCCCGACCACTGCGCGGAAGCTGGCAGTCTCCGGGCGCGACGGAGTGCCGATAGCGGACACCCTCGCCGCGTCGTCGACGGGCGCCGCATCGGCGCAGGTCACTGGCTCGCCCACCGCGCGCTCATCGCGGTTGCCTCTGTGGATCGCCGTGGCCGTCGTGCTCGCAGGTGGGATCGGAACCTTCACGTGGATGCAGAGCCGCGATCGCGCCACGCCCGCCGCGCCCGTCACCGCGGGATCCGCACCCGTCGCCCCGGTCCTCGTGCCGGCGACGGCGCCTGCCGATGCAACTGCGGCGCCGGTTCCATCGAAGACCGTACTCGTCACGATCACGGGTGCGCCCGACGGTGCCGTCGTCAAGATGGGCAGCACCACGGTCGGGGTCACGCCGACCTTGCAGCTCGGTCGGAGCTCGAGCCCGAGCGTGCTCAACCTCTTCGTGGACGACTATCTGCCGGCGTCGGTGACTGTGACCCCCGATCGCGATCTCACTGCCGAGGTCGTGATGAAGAAGAAGCCGCGGACCCATGGTCCCAAACCCACCAAGCCCGATCCCAACGACCTCGCGGATCCGTTCAAGAAGAAGGCGCGATGATAAGGATTCTGCTAGTGCTCGTCATCCTCAGCGGTTGCACCGAGCTCAACGCCATCGAGCCCGACTACTGCGGAAATGGTGTCGTCGAGAACGGCGAGGACTGCGACTCGAACCTCGCGCACTGCAGTGGGTGCAGCCTGGTCTGCGAGACCACCGAGGATTGCGGAGAGTTCGGTGGGCCAAGCTTCGTGTGCGGCGCTGATCACCTGTGTCACGCACCTGCCGGCAGCTTCATCCACACCGCCCAGGTGGCGCTCGAGGTTGACTCGTATCGGATCGCCGACGCCAGCGGCGACGGGATCGGAGATGTCATCGCGCAGTCCGGGACGTCGGTGAGCGTGCTGTACGGTGCCGCCGCAGGGCCGCTGTCGACGATCTCCACCGTGCAGTCACCGATCGCACAGGGACCCGTCACGTTCGCGAAGCTCGACGGAGACAACGTGCCGGATCTCCTGGTGCCCACGATCGACGGTATCGCCGCGTTCACGTTCAAGTACGGCGTCCCTGCGCCTTACACGTTCCCCAAGCGCATGTCGGGGATTTCAATTGGCGAGCCGCTGATGACGTTCGACATCGGCGGGAACTACCTCGGTGGTGTCATCGTCGAGGGTACGCGGCTCAAGCTGGTCGTCATCGAGGTCGGCTTCGGTGGGGAGAAGGTGGTCAGCGACGTCACGCTTTGTGATGGAGTCGCCGGGGAGTTCTCCCAACCGCGCAGCGATGTGTCCGTCTTGCCAGTGTCTGGGGTTCCGGTTCCGGGGTCTAAACCGCCGCTGCACGTCGTGTTCACGACGATCCTCTCGTCCAACGGTGTCGGACGAGTCTGCGCGATCGCACTCGATGAGATCACGACGGCGGTGCCGCCCAGTCCCTTCACGCTGAGCGAGATTCCGACGACCGCGCCGCGGCTCGCCGCCGACCCGCGCGGGGTGCTGGTAGTCCTGGGAGGGAGCAGCTGTCCGACGCTCATCGTGCAGGACCTCGATGGTGCGCTGCTGGAGCTTCCGGCGAAGCCGAACGCCTTCACGCCCGAGATCCCGTGCGGGTTCGGGGAAACCATGACGCTCCAGCGCCGGGATGTCGCCGGCATTCCGAAGCAGGGGGGCGCGCCAGTCGGCTCTCTCGAGCTCGATGGTCCGGACGTCGGGATCGTACTGACGGACGGAATCTATGTGTACCAACCTGCGGGCGTGAACGGTCCGAGGCTTCGCCAGTTCTACATCTCCGCCCGCCCGCTCGCGGCGGTCGCGGTGGTGGACCTCGACGGAGACCCGGAGTTCGATCTGGTCGCGATGGGGGACGAGTCGGAGGATCTGGATCTCCTCTACCAGATCCGATTTCCCGTCCCGAATACCTACGGCTTTCTCCGTGTTCGGCTGGATACCGACGCGGTGGTGACCCGCGTGCTGCCGGGCGACTACGACGGCAACCTCCGCAGCGACATCGCGTATGCCGAGCGCGTGGACGGCGTCGATCGGCTGATGATCGCGTACGGAACCTCCGATCGCCCGTTGCCGGGACAGGCGGTCGGCTCCTTCGACCGTCTGTCCTCGCTGAACCGGATCGACCTCGGCGATGCCACGGATCCGTTCGGTGTCGTCGATGATCTGGCCGTGCTGTACGGCACCGGCGCCGACAAGCGGATCGCACTGCTCCATGGATCTCCGCAGCGCACGATGCAGGCCTTCTTCGACCCGCGTGAGGCGCTCGCGGATGGTCCATCCCGTGGCCTCGGGGGCGACCTTGGTGGCGTCATCCCGGGGCACTTCGGCGGCGGCGGCGGTCACGACATCCTTGGCCTCGCGACGACAAACAACAACCTCGCGTCGACGCTGTACGTCACGCCGGCGGCACCCGGCGGGGAGCTCTCCGGGACCGCGAGTTGCGGCGACGTCGCGACGTTGCAGCGGTGTGCAGTCGTGAGCAGCAATCAGGGCACTGCCGCCGGCCTCGACCTCTGCACGAACCTCGCGAGCTATATCTCGTGGGCCGTGAGTGCCACCCACGATGTGGTGATCGGTATCGACGGCTATGGCAACGCCGCCACGTTTGACCCGGTGCAGACGGGCGACTGCATGACCATCCCCGACATGACCGCGAACAACTGGTCCACGAAGCTCGCCCTGGCGCGGCGTGACGAGGCCCGAAAAGTCCGATCGGTCGAGCCGGTGGGGCCTGACTCGAGCGAGCTCGCGATCTCGTTCGCACCGGGGCATGCCGGGCTCCCGACAGATGCTGCGATCCGGGTGTGCACGATCGAGAATGGTGCCGCAGCGAGCTGCGAGGATCCTGCGAGCATGATCTCCGGGCAGCTCGGCGTGCCGGTGGTCTGCAGCGATCTCGCCTCGGGGCGCGCGACCGAGGTATCCCGGTTCGGGGGCGCCCCGTCGCCACTCCGGGACCTGATCGCCGCGTGTCAGACGCCGGGGGGCCGCTTCGTCTACCGGCTGTCGCGGTTCGATGGATTGACGCAGATCACCGAGCTGTTCGCGCTCGGAGCAGGCGACGAGATCGAGGTCGGCGACGTCAATGGCGACGCCATCGACGACATCGTGGTGCTCGAGCGCGGCGCGACGGAGAGCACGCTGCACGTCTATACGCAGTGCACCTCGCGCAATGCGAGCGACTGCGAGCAGGCGGAGATCCAGCTCCCGCCGCCGGGGCTCCCCCAGTGATCCGCGCGCTAGTCCTCCTGCTCGCGGTGTCCGCCGCGACGGCCCACGCCGAGGACACGAAGGCGGCCGAGCGTTACTTCCGCGCCGGCGAGAAGGCGTACGAGGCGCAGAACTTCGCCGCTGCCGCGCAGAACTTCGAGGAAGCCTACAAGGCCGCCGCGATCCCGGAGATCGCGTTCTCCGCCGCGCAGGCCTATCGCCGCCAGTTCCGCGTCGACCCGAAGCCCGAGTACGTCAAGCGGTCGGTCGAGCTGTACACCGAGTATCTCGACAAGGTGAAGACCGGTGGTCGCGTCGGTGATGCGGCCGACAGCCTCGGCGAGATGAAGCGCGAGCTCGACAAGCTCGGCGGCATGAGCATGGTCAAGATGACGCCGGTCGCCGAACGCACGGCGCTCGGGATCAACGCCGAGCTCGAGGCCGAAAGCCAGGGTGGGGTGATGCGCGAGATCGCGGATCGCCCGGACGCGACCAGCGTGAAGGTCATCGCCACGATCGACGGCAAGCAAGTTCCGCCGTACGAGATGGTCGATCTCGAGCCCGGCCTCCACGCGATTCACGTCGAGGCGGAGGGCTACCTGCCAGTGGATCGAACGGACCGCGCGTTCAAGGGCGCCATGGTGTTCGTCGACATCAAGCTGATGCCGCGGCCCGCCCAGGTCACCGTCGTGACCGATCGCGGTGCGCGGATTCGCGTCGATGGCCGGCCCGTCGGAACCGCACCGGCCACGTTCGAGGTGCCCGCAGGTCGTCACGTGATCGCGATCTCGCGCGACGGGCGCGTGCCGATCGCCCGCGAGATCGTCGTGACCCGCGGTCAGCGCCTGACCGTGCGCGAGTCGCTCGACAAGTCGGTTCGCCGCCGAGCCGTGCCGTGGGTCTACGCCGCGGCGGGTGGCCTGGTGATCCTCGCCGGCACCACCGCGCTCTACGCGAACAGCCAGGACAGGGGAGCCTCGGACAAATACGATGCGATCGTCAAGCGCGGCGATGCTTTCGAGAGCGAGCGTCGCAGCTACGAAGCGCAGCTGCAGCGACGCGATGACGCGATCACCGGCACGTGGGTCCTCGGCGGGCTCGCGGTCGGCGTGGCAGCCCTCGCCACGACCCTCTACCTGTTCGATTCGCCCTCCGATGATCGCGTCCGCGTTACCCCGATGATGTCGGCAGGCGGCGCCACTGGAGCGCAGGTCATCGGACGGTTCTGATCGCTTGCAGAAAGGCCGCCGGTGGCTATGCTCCGCGGCGATGGGTCCGACGGGTAAGAGCAAGCGGCTGGCTTCGGTGGCAACGACTACGAGCTTTGACAAGTTCTGGACCTGGCTCGCCGGCCACGCCAACTGCATTCTGCGCGCCGGTACCCCCGAGGTCGTCCTGATCGATCACGACGACTTCCACTGGACGCTCCTGACCGAGGACGAGCACACCCATGTGGTCCAGCTCGCCCGCGCCAAGGAGCTCGTCGGCGAGCTCCTCGTGTTCCCGGCCGAGATCGCCTACGTCCAGGTCGAGCCCTCCGAGACGGACGGGGAGTGGCTGTTCGAGTGCATCATCGAGTCCGAAAAGGCGCGCGAGGTCGCGTACCATTTCGTGATGGCGCACGAGTACGAGGACGGCGAGCACCGGCGCGAAGAGAAGTGGACGCACTAGACGAGAGCGGCACGGACGTCGACCCGCGGATCGGTAGCCTCGTCGACGAGCGCTACAAGATTCACGAGGCGATGGCGTCGGGATCGATGGGTGCGGTCTACAAGGCCGAGCGCGTTCCCGTCGGCAAGCTCGTCGCGATCAAGTTCCTCCATGCGTCCTACGCCAAGGACTCGGAGTTCTTGGCCCGGTTCGAGCGCGAGACCCGGGTGATGTCGAAGCTCTCCCACCCGAACTGCGTCTCCGTTGTCGACTTCGGGGTCTGGGAGGGCGCGCCGTACCTCGTCATGGAGTACGTCGCGGGCCGCACGTTGCGCGCGATGATCGACGCCGAGCCGATTCCTCCACTGACCGCACTGACGCTCGTCAAGCAGATCGCTGCCGGCCTCGCGCACGCCCACTCGCAGGGCGTGGTTCACCGCGACATCAAGCCGGCGAACATCATGATCAGCAACGAGGTCGGGACCGGCGATCACGTCCGGATCCTCGACTTCGGGCTCGCGCGCCTGCGCGGCAACGTCGGCCGCGATGCCACGCAGCACAACGTCGTCGTCGGAACGCCGAACTACATGGCGCCGGAGCAGACGATCGGCGGCGGCATGATCGACGCGCGCACGGACCTCTACGCCGTCGGTGTCGTGCTGTTCGAGATGATCGCCGGTGAGCGGCCGTACTCCTCGGACGACACGCTCGCGCTCCTCGGCATGCATCGCGCTGCCCCGATCCCGAACCTCGCCGATCGTATCGATCGCAGCATCGCGTTGCCGATGGGCGTCCAGAAGTTGATCGACAAGCTGATGGCGAAGGCGCCCGAAGACCGGTTCCAGACCGCGCTAGAGCTCGCGCACGCGATCGAGGAGATCCTCGGCCCGCGGGTCAGCGCCGAGCACGAGGTGGTCTCTCCGCGCGGACGCCGCACCGATTCAGCGGTGGTTGC
>JAYUYE010001201.1:0-6314 GCA_043752985.1 Myxococcales bacterium | reverse complement strand
CCGCCGGTGTTGTCACGACCGAGCGCGGCCGCGAGCGCTGCGTGCTGCTCGAGCCGATGGAGTTCATGAACCTCTCCGGCTTTGCGGTGCAGCGCTCGGCGGCGTTCCACAAGCTCGACGTCACCGAGATCCTCGTGATCCATGACGAGATCGATCTCGAGCTCGGCATCGTCCGCCTGAAGTCGGGTGGCGGCCACGGCGGCCACAACGGCCTGCGCTCGATCCAGGATCAGATGGGTGCCGCGACGTTCGCCCGGCTTCGGATGGGCGTGGGCCGGGACCCGAAGACGCGTCCTGGCTCCAAGGATGCCGCAGGGTGGGTCCTCGCGGATTTTCCCGCGGCGCAGGGCACCACGGTGACCGCCATGATCGCCGCGGCTTGCGAGGACATCGAGACCGTCCTCGCGAAGGGAATCGGACCCGCGATGAATCAGCACAACGCCCGTTCCAACCTCGCAACGCCGTGATATAGACCGTCCCCTTCCAACCTCGCTCGTCCACGCCAAGGACGGGCTTCACACCCAAGAGGACGACACATGGCACGCCTTCAGAGTCAGAGAGACAAGCCCGGTACGGCTCGCGAGTACGAGACGACCTTCATCCTTCGCCCGAACACGCCAAACGAAGGCGTCGCCGAGGTGAATGCCCGCATCCGCGGAATCATCGAGGGTCTTGGCGGCAAGATCCTCAAAGTCGACAACTGGGGCAAGCGCCGGCTCGCCTACGAAGTCGCCAAGGAGCGCAAGGGTATCTACCTCTACTGGCAGTACCTGGCGCAGCCGGGCACCGTCGAGGAGACCGAGCGTAACCTCCGCATGCTCGACTCGGTCATCCGCTACCTGACCGTCAAGGTCGACGAGAACGTCATCGTCGACGCACGCCCGTCCGAGATCGACGACACGTCGTTCGACAAGGCGTCGCAGACCGCGGCCGACGAGGAGGACATGTTCCTCTCGCGCGGTGGCGACGACACGGCTTCGATCGAGAACGACATCTACGGCGACGACGAGGACGGCGACGTGATCCCCGGCTCGAAGAAGCCGGTCGCGGAGCCCGCTGCCCCTGCCCCTGCCGCTGTCGACGCCGAAGCAACCCCCGCTACCGAGGACAAGGAGTAAGCCATGACGACTCGTATGGACGCCCCTCGTGGCGATCGTGACCGTGGTGGCGACGAAGACGGCATGGACCGCGACGGCGATGATCGCCGCGGCGGCAAAGGCCGTGGCGGCGGAGGCAAGCGCAAGCTGCTCTCCGACGAGATCGTCGCGAAGGTCGACTACAAGAACCCGCAGATCCTGCGCGCGTTCGTGACCGACCGCGGCAAGATGATCCCGCGCCGCATCACGGGCGCGAGCGCTCGTCAGCAGCGTGTTATTTCGACGGCTCTCCGCCGCGCGCGCATGCTGGCGCTGCTGCCCTTCACTGTGACGGGAGACTAGTCATGGCGATGCAGGTCATCCTCACGCAGGACGTCGACAATCTCGGCAAGGCCGGCGAGCTCGTCTCGGTCAAGCCGGGTTTCGGCCGCAACTACCTCGTGCCGCGCGGCCTCGCCGTGAGCGCGACGGTGCGTAACAAGAACCGCCTCGACCACGAGAAGAAGGTCATCGAGAGCAAGGTCGCCAAGGAGCGCGCGAGCGCCACCGAGCTCGCTGCGAAGATCAACGTGATGACGCTCCAGTTCGAGCGCATCATCGGCGCGGACGAGAAGCTGTTCGGCTCGGTCACCAACCGCGACATCCAGGAGCAGCTCAAGCGCGCCGGTGTCGAGGTCGATCACCGCATCATCCAGCTCGATCAGGCCGTCAAGGCGCTCGGCAAGTACGAGGTCCCCGTTCGCCTCGCGGCGGGCGTGATCGCGAATCTGAAGTTCTGGGTCGTCGGTAAAGAGAAGTAGTCGTCGTCCACACGGACTTCGCTCACGGGCGCGTCGAGCAATCGTCGCGCTCGTTGTCGTTTCGGGACGGCGGAGCTACCATGACGTGATGTCGAGAGACCGGCGGGTGCTGCCGCACAATCTCGACGCCGAGGCATCCGTCCTCGGCGGCGTGATCTTGCGCAACGAGGTGCTGACCAACCTCGAGACGCTCGAGGTCGACGACTTCTACGACATGCGGCACAAGGTCGTGTTCCAGGCGATTCGAAACCTCGAGTCGACCGGCAAGCCGATCGACGTCGTCACGCTCGAGGTCGAGATCGAGAAGCAGGGCAAGCTCGACGCCGTCGGAGGCATCTCGTTCCTGGGCGAGCTCACGCTCCGGGTCCCGACCGTCGACAACGTCCTCACCTACGCCGAGATCGTTCAGGACAAGCACCAGGCGCGCAAGCTGATGCTCGCGTCCAACGAGATCCACGAGAAGGGCTACGAGGACGGCCTCGAGGTCAGCGACTACCTCGACGAGGCCGAGGGCAAGATCTTCGAGGTCACGCAGCGCAAGGCCAAGAGCGGCCCCGAGCCCGTGAAGTCGCTCGTCAAGAAGGTCTTCAGCTCGCTCGACGAGCGCTTCAAGTCCGCCGGCGGTATCACCGGCGTCCCCTCCGGATTCGCTGACCTCGACGCCAAGACCGCCGGCCTGCAGCCGACGGAGCTCATCATCCTCGCGGCCCGTCCCGCGATGGGCAAGACCTCGTTCGCGATGTCGATCGCGCAGAACGCCGCGGTCGTGGGCGGCTGGCCGGTGCTCGTGTTCTCGCTCGAGATGTCGTCGACCCAGCTCGCGGAACGTCTGCTGTGCTCCGAGGCGCGCGTCGATTCATCCGCGCTTCGCCGCGGCATGCTGCAGCGTCAGGACATGACGAACCTGACCTACGCGGCGGCGACGCTGTCGAAGGCGCCGATCATGATCGACGACACGCCGGCGCTCTCGCTCCGCGAGGTCCGCGCGCGCGCCCGTCGGTTCCGCGGCAACAAGGAGCTGTTCGCGGGCAAGAAGTTCGGCCTGATCTTGATCGACTACCTCCAGCTCATGCGGGGCTCGCCGCAGGCAGCCAAGGCGTCGCGCGAGCAGGAGATCAGCGAGATCTCGCGCGGCCTCAAGAGCCTCGCGAAGGAGCTCGAGTGCCCGGTGATGGCGCTCTCGCAGCTCAACCGCTCTCTCGAGCAGCGCACCGACAAGCGGCCGCAACTCTCCGATCTTCGTGAATCAGGCGCGATCGAGCAGGACGCCGACGTCATCCTCTTCATCTATCGCGACGTGATCTACAACAAGGACACCGAGAACCCGAACATCGCCGAGGTGATCCTCGGCAAGAACCGCCACGGTGCAACGGGCACCGTCGAGACGCATTTCGAGGGTCGGTACACGCGGTTCGAGAATCTCGCGCAGCGCACTGACGGCCCCGCACACAATCGCGAGTGAGCCTCACGTCGAGGCGAGCCGTGTTGCGCCGAGCGCTGGCGTAGGCGCGGCAGCTCGCAACTACTCCTTCGGGCCTACGCCAAGCGCCGGCTTCAGCGCTCCCGAGATCCGCCGTTCCTTCTCCTCGCTGTAGCGCCTGCTCAGCACCTCGACGTTGCCGCGCAGCAGCAGGGTGAACCTGAACAGCTCCTCCATCACGTCGACAACCCGGTCTCGATAGCTCGACGGCTTCATCCGGCCGTCCGCGTCGAATTGCTCGAAGGCCTTCGGTACCGAGGATTGATTCGGGATCGTGAACATCCGCATCCATCGTCCGAGCACGCGCAGCTGGTTCACCGCGTTGAAGGACTGGCTGCCGCCCGAGACCTGCAACACCGCGAGCGTCCGCCCTTGCGTGGGTCGCACGGCTCCATCGTTGAGAGGGATCCAGTCGATCTGGTTCTTGAAGGCAGCGGTCATGCTGCCGTGTTGCTCCGGCGAGACCCAGACGTGCGCCTCTGACCACTGCGTCAGCTCTCGGAGCTCGCGCACCTCGGGCAGCTCGAACGACGCACGATCGAAGACAGGAAGCCCGCGCGGATCAAACGTCCGCACCTCGCAGCCGAACGCCGTGAGCACTCGCCCGCACTCTTCGCTCAGGTAGCGACTGAAGCTCTTCTCACGTAGCGATCCGTAGAGGACCAAGACGCGTGGCGGGTGAGCGCTCGGATGCTGCGCGAAGGTCGCGAACGTCCCGTCCGGCGTGTACGCCGGCAAGTCAGCCTCGATTCGATCGGCGGGTTCCATCGGATGCAGGCAATCTAGCCGACGTTTTGGCGGAAACGCGATGCCGCCAGACCTGTCATCCGGATCGCGTGACGTGTGCGTAGAACTCGATTTCGATCTGGTGGAGGACGGTGAGATCGAGCACCGCGGCGGTTGCACCATTCGCGGCGCGGGTGAACAGAGCAGCGAGCTTGTACGCGAACAGGCGCTCGGCTTCCTTCGCGAGCCGCGCGGCGATCGGCGCGGTGGTGCGGAGGCCCTTGAGGAGTGTGCGGCCGACGTAGTCCTGCGTTGCGGCGGCGAGCTGGTCTGCCGCATCCGGCGCCGCCGCGACGACAGCTTCTGACTCGGGTCTCACGATCTTCGCTGCACCACGCGGGCGGTGCAGATCGACGACGACAAGCTGCGTCGTCAGCAGCGCGAGCGGATCCATGCGCCAGCCGTCGGCGGTGCGCACGAGCTCACCCGCGACGTAGCGCGGAGTCGACCGCAGTGCGGCGGCTGTGGCCTCCACGGCGCCGGGACTGACCTGCCGGTGCTCGGTGTGGAGGACGAGGCGGTTGCCCGCCGCATCCTCGACAAGGCCAGTGACCGACTGGCCTTCGCCGACGTCGTCGACGTCGATGACGCGCGCGATCTCGACAACCGCGATGCTGGCGCCAAGACCGCGGGGACACAGGCAGGGCGGCGGCAGGGCGCGGCGACGTGCCGCGTGGGCCTCGAGGTCACGGACGAGGAGCGGCTCGGGCAGCTGCATCCAGTTGCCGCTCGACGGCAGGAGCGACGACTTCATGCCGCGCGCCGCGCCGAGGTCGAGCGAGCCATTGGCGCGACGCCGCGCGGCGCGAGTCACGAGCTCACCGCGCGCGAGGTCGGCGACTGACATCCGGCTCGACGCGAACAGCTGACCGAGCTCGGCGCCGAACCGCGCCTCCGCGGGCCAGATCTTGTCGAGCACGAGCACGGTGGCGGTGTCCGGATCGGCGAAGTACAGGCGAGCCATCCGGCGCTCGCCGTCGGCATCGAGGCGGACGCCGAGCGCGAGGAGGCGGACCTGCTCCATCGCGGTCTCGCCGACCTGATCGCTGCCGAGCAGCCAGGCGGCGGGTAACGGCGAGACGGCAGAGGCGGACGCGCGCAGTCGCGCCGTGAGCTCGCCGACCTCGCGCGCGAGCGCCTCGATCCGGAACCGCGTGCTCTGCCGCTGGTACGCATCGGCGAGTCGCTCGAGGCTCTCGATCCCGTCGACGATCCACCACCACGCGTCGCGCTCGGCCGCACCGCGCGCGTGCTCGAGCTTGGCCTGGCTCCCGGGCGCGACGAGGCCGTACTGCGCGACGTGGTCGAGCGCCTCGAGGATCACCGCGCCGGGCGAAGATCCGCTTGCCGTGGCCGTGGCCGCGCCGGTGTGGAGGGTGTAGACGCCACCCGCGGGGCCGGCGCGAAACGCACGGACCGCGACGATGATGTGCTCGCAGCCCTGCCCTTTGCTGCAATCGCACTTCGCGTATGCGACGTCGTCGGGCACGAGGAACTGCACGGTCGCCGTCGGCAGCATGGCGCTCGGCGCGATGACCTGGCCCTGCGCGGTGCGCGATCCGCCCCGCGTGGTGACGACGATGCCGCGCGCGATCATCGTCTCCGCGCGCTTCACGAGGCCGGGCCCACAACACTGCAGCAGTGCGGCATCGCCGAGCGAACCCGGATCCCACGACGGATCGTGGGTGGCCGCCGGCGCCGGGTTCGCTTTCTGATAGGCGAGCACCGCTGCGATCCGGTGCCGGCACACCTGCGAGGCGCCGCACGTGCACGGTGCGTTCTGCAGCGCGACGCCTCGCGGCAGTCGCGTGCTGGCACCGTCGCGCGCGGAGGCGACCACGGTGCCGTCGGCTTCCTCGGCGAGCATCGGCAACACCCCGGCCTCGATCTCCTTCTGCGCGCGCTTGACCAGCCCGACGTTGGCGAGCCGGGCCAGTGCCTCGGGGGTCAGCGCGAGGAGGTCGGCGCGGATCACCTGAGGACTCCCTGGAGGACCGCGACGAGCTGGTTCGGCGTCATCGCGCCGACGCTCGCGCCGACCTTGACCAGGCGCTGGCCGAGGTCGCGGTCGTAGGTCGCGGTCGCCTGATCGTCGAGCGCGGCGAGCGTCACGAATCGAACGCCTTGCGAGACCTGGCGCTTGACCGAACG
>JAYUYE010001200.1:0-2491 GCA_043752985.1 Myxococcales bacterium | reverse complement strand
ACCTGACGCCGCGCAAGGACCCGACGTCGGCCGGTGGCATCACGAAGGACGAAGTGACCAAGGCGTGCGAGTCGATCAAGGCCAAGGCGTAAGCAGCGGCGTCAGTAGGGTGCGGCGACAGACCAGGTGTTCGCGGAAGCGCGAGGCAGACGCGATGCGTGACCAGGTCGACGTAGCCGCGCAGCTGACCGGGATGGATCTCTCGCATCCGCTCAATCTTGACGACCGTGCTTCACACCGCAATCAGCGAAGCTCGGATGCCTCTTCGCCCTCGGTGAAGAACCGACGCTCGCCCGTCGTGCGCAGGTTCAGCGACGGGTGCACCGGCGAGGGGACGACAAACGCCGGGTGCTTCGGGGCGAGCTCGATGATCTCCTCCTCGTCGGTCTCGGTGACCACGCGGAGATAGTTCTTGAGGGTTCGCTGCGCGATCGCGAACGGGATCAGGTCGACGAGGGCGACCGTGGCGACGAACAGCGCCGAGCTCAGCGCGAGGCTGGCGATCCAGTTGGCAACCGCGGGCGCTTCGCCGGCGACGTGGACCGCGTAACCGTACGCAGCGAACGCGAACGCGGCCCACCCCCCGATCTGCGCGAGCAGCGTCGACAGTGTCTTGCGCAGCACCGGATGGCGGCCTTCCATGCTGTGGCGGAGCGCATCGAAGATGAGCAGATTCGAGTAGTGCGCGACGAGGTAACACGCGGTGAACGCGAGCGCAGACCCGAGCGACGCGTTGGCGCCGTCGATGATATCCACGGCGTACATCAGCCCCGAGAGAGCGAGGCTCGCGACGAATCCCAGCATGATCAACGCGCTCGCGCGCCTGCGACCATAGAGCTCGCACACGAGGGTCGCGGCGAACAGCGCGAGCGGGAACGCGAGGACGCCGAACGGAAGCGCGAGCTCGAACGGCAACGTTACGTCGGGGAACACCGACGAGATCGCATACGAGACGTCGATGACCCGGCTCGTGCCGAGGATCACGGTCGCGGCGGTCGCTGTGAGGAACAGCGTGGCGAGCACGAGGAACGTTCGCTCGCGACGCCGATGCAGGAGAGCCTCCCCAAGCACGGGGCGACCCGGATACTCGCCCTGACGCGAGGGCAACACCCAAGGATCGTCGAAATGTTCGTCTTGCATGAGGACCATGCGCTGCTGCACGAGCCGGGCCGGTGGCCAACGAACCAGGATGTCTAGCCTCCGGGTTTCACGCACTGGGCGGGTGGGCATGCCGGTGCGTCGACGCACGGTGAACCGCGTTAGCCCTTCATTGCGTTCAGCATGTGATCCATCACGTGCGTGTGCTCGCGGTGCGGCGAAAACAGAATCACCTCCGCGTCCGTGATCACGCGAACCGTGTGACCCGGCGGCCAGAAGAACAGGTCGCTCTCCTTGCACGTGTCCGTCTTGCCGTCGGTGTACGTGACGACAACTTCGCCCGCGATCATGTAGCCCCAGTGTGGTGCCTGGCAGCCATCGTCCTTGAGGCCCTTGAGCAGCGGAGCGATATCGGTGCCCGCGCCGAGCGAGAAGTACTCGCCGCCCATCGCGCCAAAGCCGGTCGCGTCGCCGAACTCGGCGGTCTGGCGGGCGATGGCGCCGGGAACGTTGATCTTCGCGGGAATCTGGTCCTTGGAAACGCGCATGGAGGAGCTATCTTTCGTTCCGGTTTGGTGTAGTAGACCGGTCGGTCTAGGTAGTTACTAGAGCGATTACAGCAAGTCAACCGACTCCCGGCAGTCACGACCGAACGACGGCCTGAAAGTAGAAGTCGAGCATCTCGCCCAGTGGAGCCGGAGAGCGCTGGAGCCGGCTGCGCAGCGCGGCGCCTTCCCAGCAGCTGACGAGGAGCTTTGCCATTCGCGGCGGATCGGCACTCGCCGGAATCTCGCCACGCGCCTTTGCTTCGACCAGGCACACCTCGATCTGATCGCCGATCATCGCCATGCAGCCGTCGATCTTCGCGCGGAACAGATCACTCACGCCCGCGAGCTCCTGGCCAAGACCACCGAGCATGCAGCCGAGATATCCCTGACCTCGATACACCTCGCGCGTGGTCTCGAAGAAGTTCCGCACGCGCTTGAGTGGCGACGTGTCTGGAACCTTCAAACAGGCGTCGAGACCTTCGTGCACGCTCGCCATGTAGAGGTCGACCACCTGGAGAGCGAAGTCTTCCTTGCTCTTGAAGTGATGATAGAACGACCCCTTCGGCGTGCCGGTCGTCTCGAGCAGCGCCTGGATGCCGAGATCGTTGTAGCCGCGCTCGAGCATCATCGAGAGACCTGCCTCGAGGAGCTGTCGTTTCGTCGCGTGCATGGTCCCGGACATCTCGCGCTCGTCGAGGTTACTAGCACGAGAAATGAAACGAACCGCGCAGCACCGTGGATGGTGGGACGCGGTTCGGGTCACCCGAGAGAGAGCCAGGCAACTAGTCGCACGGCGGCTTGACCGGCGGGCACGGCACCGACGAGCCACACTCCTCGGGCGGCGG
>JAYUYE010001199.1:0-6324 GCA_043752985.1 Myxococcales bacterium | reverse complement strand
CAGAACTTCGCGACTGCGATGCCGGTTTGTGCGAGACCGACGACGACGACGGTCTTGCCGTCGAGATCCATGGGCGCGATCATCGGAACTTCAGGGTGCCGAGAGCGACCAGGGCGAGCAGCGCGGAGATCAGCCAGAACCGGACGATGATCTTTGGTTCGTCCCAGCCCTTCTTCTCGTAGTGGTGATGGATCGGAGCCATCAAGAACACGCGCTTGCCTTTGCCGGTTCGCGCTCGGGTGTACTTGAACACGCCGGTCTGGATGACGACCGACAGCGTCTCGATCACGAACAGGCCACCAACGATCAGCAGCACGATCTCGTTCTTGGTCAGCACCGCGAGCATGCCGATCGCACCGCCGAGGCCGAGCGAGCCGACATCGCCCATGAACACCTGCGCGGGATACGTGTTGTACCAGAGGAAGCCGATCCCGGCGCCGAACAGCGCGGCCGCGAAGATCGCGAGCTCCTCGACGCCTTTGATATGCGCGACGTGGAGGTACTGCGCGATCGTGACCTCCGCGCCCCCGTGCACGACGAGCGTGGTCTGCACGCCCGCGATATACGCGAAGATCAAGAACGTCCCGGCGTTCATGATCGAGGGGCCGATCGCGAGCCCGTCGAGCCCGTCGGTGAGGTTGACCGCGTTCGCCGCGCCGACCACGACGAACGCACCGAACGTGACGTACATCCACGCGGGCATCACGATGCCCTGCTCGTAGAAGTTCATGAACGGGACCTGGAGGTGCAGCCGCACGTCCGGTGGCATGAGGTCCGAGTAGAACAGGTACGTCATGGCCGAGCCCGCGATCGCGAACTCGAGCAGCAAGCGCAGCTTGCCGGAGATGCCCTTCTTGTTTCTCTTCGCGACCTTCGCGTAGTCGTCCGCGAATCCGATCGCGCCGAACCCGACGGTGACAGTGAGCGCGAGCCACACGTAGTGATTGCGCAGGTCACACCAGAGCAGCGTCGACACGGCGAGGCAGAACAGGATCAGCGAGCCGCCCATCGTGGGCGTGCCAGCTTTCTTGAAGTGCGTCTCGGGACCGTCGGTGCGGATCGTCTCGCCGATCTGGCGCGACTTCAGCCGCTCGATGAACCACGGCCCGATGATGAACGACAGGATGAGCGCGGTGATCGCCGCCGCCAGGATGCGCGTCGACGTGTAGCGAAAGACCCGGAGGAATCCGATCTCGTCGCCGAGCTCCCCGTACAGCAGGTGGAACAGCACTAACGAACCGTCTCCTTGATCGCGTCGAGGACGCGTTCGAGCTTCATCCCACGCGACGCCTTGAGCAAGATCCAGTCACCGGCAGACGTCCGTTCGAGGACGCGCTTCGCAGCCGCCGCGGGGCTCTCGGCCGTTTCTCCACCGGCGCCGAACGCCTCGGTCACCGTGCCGGCCTGTGCGCCGAGTGCGATCACGCCGAGGCCGAGCTCTCGCGCGAGGACGCCGACGTCACGGTGCGCAGCCGGCGAGTGCTCGCCGAGCTCGAGCATGTCGCCCACGACGGCGACCGCGGTGCGACCGTGGGCGCGCTCCGCGAGGGCGCGCAAAGCGGCAGCCATCGACGCAGGATTCGCGTTGTAGCAATCGACGATCACCTTGCGGCCGGCGAGCTCGACGACTTCACCGCGCATCGCGGGCGGTCGAGCACGACCGATTCCGGCGAGCGCCTCGACGATCGAAGCACCCGCAGCATGCGCCGCCGCGATCGCAGCGCACGCATCGATCGCAGCGTGGCGGCCGATGAGGTGGAGCGTGAGCTCGTGGCGCGCACCGAACACGTCGAGGACGAGCGCACCGCCGGCGTCGAGGGGTTTGTAGTCGATCAACGTGACGTCGGCGTCCTGCTCGCCAAACGTGACATGACGCGCTTTGGGGCGGTGGGTGCGTGCGAGATCGCCGAGGCGCAGGTCATCGACAGGACGAACGATCGTTCCGCCGTCACGGAGGCCGAGCCAGATCTCACCCTTCGCCTTGGCGATCGCGGCGGTCGACCCGAGCAGCTCGATGTGTGCGGTTCCCGCGTTGACGACGACAGCGACGTCGGGCTCGGCGAGCCTCGTCAGGTATTCGATCTGACCGGCGCCGCGCATCCCCATCTCGATCACGCCGTACTCGTGGAACAGCCGCAGCCCGAGCAGCGTCAGCGGCACCCCGGTCTCGTTGTTGAGCGAGCCCTCGGCGGCGAGCGTGGGGCCGGCAGCGGACAGTGCGGCGCGTGTCAGCTCCTTGGTCGTGGTCTTGCCGGCCGAGCCGGTGATCGCGACGATCTTGCCCGGCCACGCGCGTCGATGATGGCGCGCGATCTTGCCGAGCGCGATCCGCGTATCTGGAACAACGAGCTGCGGAACGTCGACCTCGACGACCTTCTCGACCATCACGGCGGCGGCGCCCGTCTCGACCGCCGCCGCGCAGAACGCGTGACCATCGTGCTGCTCGCCCTTGATCGCGACATAGAGCGATCCGGGCAGCGCCTTACGGCTGTCGATCACGATCCGCGAGATCAGATTCTCGGGCGCGGTCGGCTCGGTGCGAGCCGCTTTGCCAAACTGCCAGGTGTGGTCGCCGACGGCATCGCGAGCGAGGCCCGCGAACAGCCGCGTCTCGCGCAGCGCGCATGCCTCGGCCGCTTGCTCGCGATCATCGAAGTGGTGCTTCGTGGTGCCGACGATCTGGTAGTCCTCGTGACCCTTGCCGGCGATCACGACGACATCGCCGGTGACCGCCTCTGCGATCGCCGCGCGGATCGCGATCGCGCGATCGACCTCGACCAGGAACGGCTTCGGAACACCTGGCAGGATCTGGTCGATGATCGCGCGCGGATCCTCGGTGCGGGGATTGTCGCTGGTGACCACGGCGAGGTCCGCGAGCTCGGCCACTGCCGCACCCATCTTCGGCCGCTTCGTGGGGTCGCGATCGCCGCCGCACCCGAACACGCAGATCAGCCGGCGCTTCGTCAGCGGACGAACCGCGGCGAGGACGTTGCGCAGGGCATCGGGCGTATGCGCGTAGTCGACGAGGATGTCGAGGTCGAGCTTGTTCGCGACCCGCTCGACGCGGCCGGGTACGCCGGGCAGCGCCGCGATGCCCTTGACGATCGCGTCGTGGGGCAGCTCGAGCGCCTCGCCGATGCCGGTCGCGAGCGCGAGGTTCTCGACGTTGTAGTGGCCGATCAGTGGCTTCGCCGTGAGGTCGAGCTCGCCGCGTGGGGTCGCGATCCGGGCATCGATACCCTTCACCGTCGAGTGCTGGTCGGTGACCCGGATCTCGGCGTCCACGCTCGGCGTTCCGGCGGCGGTCACGCGCAAGACGCGGCCGGTCGCCTGCGCTGCCATCCCGGCGCCTTCGGGATCGTCGACGTTGACCACGGCGACGCCGCGCAGGTGATCGGAGAACAGCCGGCGCTTCGCATCGCGATACGCCTCCATCGAGCCGTGCACGTCGAGGTGGTCCTGTGTCAGGTTCGAGAACGCGGCGACGTCGAACTGCACGCCGGCGACGCGGTCCATCGAGATCGCGATCGACGACACCTCCATCACGACGTGCGTGCAGCCGGCGTCGCGCATCTTCGCGAACGTTTCGTGTAGCACCTGCGGCGTTGGCGTCGTGTACGGCGCGTCGATCGAGTGACCGTCCCAGCGGTAGGTCACGGTGCCGATCACGCCGGGCTTCTTGCCGGCGGCGACGAGAATGCTCTCGACGAGATAGGTCGTGGTGGTCTTGCCGTTGGTGCCGGTGATCCCGATCAAGGTCATCGCCTTCGCGGGATCGCCGAGCGCGCGACCCACGAGCACGCCGAGCGCGATGGCCCCCGACGGGACGACGATCACGGTGGCCTTGCCCGCTGGCGCTGCATCTTCGCGCTCGACGACGACCGCGATCGCACCCTGATCGATCGCCGTCTGCACGAACGCGTGACCATCCGAGCGCATTCCCTTCACCGCGACAAACACATCGCCCGGTCCCACCGCGCGCGAGTCGCTCTGCACTGCCATGACCTCGCCGGTCACGGCGCCGATCACGCGCGCATCGTGCAGGCCGCTGATGAGGTCCTGAAGCGTCATACAGATCGAACGCGCAGCCTCCCCGATTTCGTGCAGGGAGGCAAGCGTCACCGGGGTAGCGCGGGAACCCGCGAGCCCGGCAAATTTCCGTCGGAGAACCGCAGCGTCACGCGCACGGGCCCGGCGGTCGGGCCGGGGGCCGGAGTCTGCTCGATGACGAGCCCCGATCCCGACACGTCGAGCGGGATCCCGGAGCCCCGAGCGAGATCGATCGCGCGCGACATCCCCATCCCGCGAAAGTCGGGAACCTCGACCTCGCCGGGCACGGGGACGCGGATCGGCTCGGGGGCGACGATCTCGATGTCCGCGATCGCAGGCAGCGCGGCGGCCGCGAGGGCGTCGACCTTCATCGGCTTCTGTGGCTTCGGGGCCGGGATCGTGCAGGTCTTCGGCGTCGGATCGAGCAGCGGGCTGAGGCCCGGAATCGGCGGCGGGCAGATCAGCGACGTGCCGGGAACACCGAGGTAGCGCAGCGTCTCGCTCGCGACCGCCGCGAACACCGGACCGGCGACCTTGCCGCCGTAGTAGTCGCCGCCGCGCGGCTCGTCGATCATGACCACGATCGCGAGGCGCGGGTTGTCGAGTGGCGCGAGGCCCGCGAACGAAGACAGGTACTGATCGTCCGAGTACTGCTTCGTGGCCGGGTCCCACTTGTGCGCGGTGCCCGTCTTGCCACCGCAGCGAAACCCCGGAACCACGATGCTCGCGGCGGTGCCGCCATCCTTGCCGCCCTCGAACGGCGTGCCGAGCATCTTCCGCATGATCTCGGCGGTCGCCGGCTTCACCATCTGGCGCGGCTCCGGCTGTGCGGAGAACAGAAGCGTACCGTCGGGATCGACGACGCGCTCGACGATCCGCGGTGGGTTGTAGACCCCGCCATTGCCGAGCGCCGCGACGGCTGCCGCGATCTGCAGTGGAGTGACCGTGATGCCCATGCCGAACGAGATCGTCGCGAGCTCGACCTCGCGCCAGTTTGTGGGCTTGCGCATCATGCCCGGCGTCTCCCCCGGCAGCTCGATCTGCGTCTTCGCACCGAACCCGAACTTCCTCAGTGCACCGTACAGCTTGGTGCTGCCGAGCCGCAGCGCGATCTTCGCCGCGCCGACGTTCGACGAGTGCTTGATGATGCCGCTGACGTTCAGGTACGGAACCGGATGGGTGTCCCGGATCGGCGAGCGCCGGCCGGCCATCATCATGGCGCCGTGCTCGAGGTCGAACTCGGTGTCTGCGCGGACCGTGCCGTCATCGATCGCCGCAGCGACGGTGAACACCTTCATCACCGAGCCGGCCTCGAACGCATCCGTCACCGGCTTGTTGCGCACACCGACGTGCTTCGCATCGGAGTTCGGATCGTAGTTCGGGTAGCTCGACATCGCGAGCACGCGCCCGGTCGCGATATCGAGCACGACGACCACGCCGCTCTTCGCCTGGTTCGCGGTGATCGAAGCCTCGAGCGCGCGATCCGCGATCGCCTGGATGCTGCGATCGAGCGACAGCTGCACCGTCGCGCCCGGCTGCGGTTGCGCGAGCCCGTCGGCGAACATCTTGCGGCCGCGTGCATCGCGCAGCGCCGTACCTTCGCCGCGCTCGCCGAGCAGCTGATCGTGCATCGAGAGCTCGACGCCCTCGAGGCCGCGGCTGTCGATGTCGGCGCGACCGATCACGGGACCGCCCGTCGCGCCACCGGGGTACCAGCGCCGTGGCTCCTTTGCGACGAAGATTCCGAGCAGCTTCGCCTCGCGCACGGCCTGAGCGGTCTCGTGGGTGACGTGGCGATCGAGCCACACGAACTTTCGATCACCGGCGAGCTTCGACTCGAGCGCAGCAGGATCCTCGCCGAGCAGCTTCGCGAGCTTCGCCGCGGTCTCGGTGACGTCGCGGATCTCGCGCGGGTTTGCCCAGATCGAATCGGCATCGGCGCTGACCGCGAGCGGCCGGCCGCGCGTATCGATCACGTCGCCCCGCGGAGCGGGGATATTCACGGTCATCTCGTGCTGTCGATCGGCGAGCTCGCGGTAGTGCGCACCGTCGGCAACTTGCAGTCCCCACGCGCGCCACGCTACGCCACACAGCGCGAGCGTCACGATCGCGCCGGCGAGGTACGCCCGGATCCGCGCGTTGTGCGGGATGCCCGGCGTCATCGGCTTCACGGTCGTCTTCATCGGGCTGCGACCTTGCCGGTGCCGACGCGCGGCGCGACGATGCGGATCGCATCGGGCGCGACCGCCTCCATCCCGAGCTTCAGCGCGAGGC
>JAYUYE010001198.1:0-2499 GCA_043752985.1 Myxococcales bacterium | reverse complement strand
GGCTCGGGAACCGGGGCAGGCGTCGGCGTCGGAAGCTGCGGAGCGCTGGGATCCCCCGGCGTGGGATCCGCGGCTGGCTCGGGCACCGGCGTGGGTGCGGGTGCCGGTGGCGGTGGCGCGGGCGCCGGCTGCGCACCCGCCAGGCGCGCGCTCGCGAGGAGGCCGCAAGCGAACACGAGCCAGCGCACGACCGCATCGTACACGGGCGGGTTGAGGATGGGGTGCGTCAGGCGCGACGCGCCGAGGTCACGCGCGGATTCTTGCCGAGGTCCCGCGTCAGCGTGATCTGCTCGAACCCGGCGGCCGCGAGCCGCGCACCGACAGCGTCCGCCTGATCGAAGCCGTGCTCGAGAACGAGCGCGCCTCCGGGCAACAGATACGCCGCGGCCTCCGCGCAGATCCGATCGTAAAACGCGAGCCCATCGGGGCCGCCGTCGAGCGCGAGCCGCGGTTCATGGTGGACCTCGGCGGACAAGGTCGCGATCACGGCGGTCGAGATGTACGGCGGGTTCGACACGATCAGATCGAAGCGTTCGCCGGCCACCGGCGCAAACAGATCTCCGACGCGGACCTCGACGCGATCGGCGAGCGCATTGCGCTCGGTGTTCTTGCGCGCGATCGCTGCGGCCTCGGGTGACAGGTCGGTCGCGATCACCCGTGCGGCCGGGAGCTCCGTCGCCAGCGCGAGCGCGAGCGCGCCCGAGCCCGTGCACAGATCGAGGACCGTGCACGCGACGCTGCGGTCGGGAAAGGTGTCGCGCGCGACCTCGACCACGGTCTCGGTATCGGGCCTCGGAATCAGGACGTGTGGATCGACGTGCAGGGGCAGCCCCCAGAACTCGTGCTCGCCGAGCAGGTACGCGACCGGCTCGCCCGCGAGGCGCCGCTTGATCAACCCGCGGTAGGCGGCAAGCTCGGCCTCGGCGAGAGGCTTATCGAAGCCCGTATAGAGCTGCATCCGACTGCACTGCAGGACATGGGCGAGCAACAGCTGCGCCTCGAGGCGCGCCGAGCTGATCTCCGCCTCGGCGAAGCGCTGCGTCGTCCAGTCGAGGACAGCGAGCGTGGTCCAGGTAGCCAAGACGCGGATGTGAGCCCGGCGATCCCCACGCGTCAAGCGGCTACGGCGTCATCAAGCGCTGGATCGTCGCGTCGCGATCGAGTCGCTGCGCGAAGACCTCGCCCACCTCGTGCACGGCGCGGCGCGCGGCCTCCGGCGGCTCCGTCTCGCAGCCGCGGATCCCCCAGGTGTGCGGTTCGCGCTGCGCGCCATCGACGACGAGCTCAACGTGGAGATCGCCGTCGGTGTCCGGGCCGATCGCATCGAGCGAGATCGCGGGCGAAGCGACCGCGAGCCTAGGCAAAGAGAACAAGATCGCCATGGTTGATCCCCGTCGGTCCGGTGACGACGAGTGCCCCCACCGCGCCGAGCGCCGTGCCCGCATCGCAGCGATCGAGCGCGTCTGCGGGGTCGATCCCGGCGGCTGCGATCGCGGCCCACGTGGTGCCATCGACGTAGGCGCCTGCGGGCGCGGGCCGATCCTTTGGGGGTGGACCGTCGACGCCATCGCTGCCGACGACGAATGCCGCACGCTCGCTACCTGCGAGCAGCCGCGCGAGCTCGAGTGCCAGCTGCTGGGCACGGCCGCCCTCGCCCGGTGCATCGGACAGCTTCAAGGTCGGCTCTCCCCACGCGACGATCGGATGATCGTGAGCGGCGATCCGGATCGCGGCGGCCCGGACGTCGCCGGCGATCGGCGCGAGGATCCGGTGCGCATCGATGCCGCGATCGGCGAGCACCGCGGCGGCGGCGCGTGAGAACGAATGCATCGGCGCGATCAGGCGGGCGAGATCGTCGCGCGCGATCCGCAGCTCCTCGGGTGGCCCCGCGAGCACGGCCGCGACCGAGCGTGGCATCGACAGGCCGTAGCGGCCGATGATCTCCGCGGCGCTGCTCCGGCGCGCCTGATCGGCCGCGCCGATATCGACGAGCTCCCCCGGTGTCTCGAGCCACGGGCCGACGGTGGGTCCGGACCCGATCACCATGAGCTCGTCGCCGATCACATCGCTCACCGCGAGCGTGATCACGGTCGCCGGAGAATCCATCACGACCCCACCGGCCTTGGCGAACGACAGCGCGGCGCGCACGGTGTTGAGCTCCGCGATCGGTGCTCCCGCGGCCATCAGCGCACGTGACAGCGCACGCAGCTCGGCGAAGGTGACGGCGCCGCGCGTCGCCTCGACCAGCGTGGAGGCACCGCCGGAGATCAGCGCGAGCACGACGTCGCCGCGCTGCGCATAGCTGTCGGACATCAGCCACGCGATCTCGAGGCCTGCGCGACTGCGAGGATCGATCTCGGGATGCGAACCGTCGAGCCGCTGCCAGCCCGCCGGCAGCGTGGGATCGACCACCGGGCCCGAGTGCTCGCCCCATGGACCGGGCACGATCGCGATCCCCTGCTCGACCGGTCCGGCACCGCGCGCCATCGTGACCGCGGC
>JAYUYE010001197.1:0-2499 GCA_043752985.1 Myxococcales bacterium | reverse complement strand
GATCGAGCGTGGGTGTCGGAAGTGCGTCATCGGGCGCCGCTCCGAGCAGCCCATCGGGTCGGGACACGCGCGTGGCGGCGCGGCGCTCGCGCGACGGTGCCGGCGGCGGTTCGATCCCGGTCTCCATCCGCAGCGAGGCCCAGCGCCGGCACTGGCCGCAGCGCCAGCTGAACGCGCCCGGGCGATTGCCACAGTGGCCGCACTGCCAGCGTCCGCGCAGGGTCCACGCGAGCGCGCCCTGATCGGCGACGAGCATCTCGAGCGCCAGCTTGAGCTCGGCCGGCTCGGTGCTCGCGAGCGTGAGCCGCGCCGTGGCGACCCGCGCCGCGAGCGTTTCGGGGAACCGAAGTCCGAGATCCTTTGCGAGCGCGAGCCGCGCCGCTGCATCCGCAGGCGGAATCAGCTGGGCACGGATCAATGCAAGCTCGAGCCGAGGTCCGGTCGCTGCTTCGACCTCGGCGAGGACCTCGAGCACGCGGTCGGCGACCGAGGCGCGCGGGCGCGTCGACGGAACGAGCGAGATGCTGTCCACCATCGAGTCGGTCCCGCCCGTGCCGATCACCGCCGTGGTCGTGAGCGCGGTGCCTGTGGTCGCCAGTGCGGTTCCTATGCTCGCGTCCGCTTCGCCTGCGACGAGCTGCGGCGCTTCGGTCGACGGAGGCGCGTCCACGAGGTCGTCCGCCACGCTCCCGCTGTCGTCGGCGAGTCCCTGCTCGGCCGCGATCAGCCCGGGCAACAGGTGCGGCGCGAGCGCGGGGTCGGCGATCAGCGCCTGACGCAACCGCTCTTTCGCACCGCGATGATTGCTGCGCGCGGCGGCGAGCTCGGCCGCCGCGGAGAAGAAGTGCGCCGACTCCTGCTGCTTCTGCGCCGCCTTCAATAGATTCTTCGCGGACTCGAGGTCATCGCGCCCGAGCGCCGCCTGCGCCGCGGCGACGAGCAGGTGGTGCTCGCGCTCACTCGTGTCCTCGTTGCGGCGGCGGCCGAGGCGCTGCCACAGGTTCGCTGCCTCGTTGAAGCGTGCTTGCTCCTCGTAGAGTGCCGCGAGTGCGCGCAGCGCGCCTTCGTGTGCGGACTCCTCGAGGAGAACTTCTTCCATCGCGCGGGTCGCACGGCGCGGCATGCCCGCCGCGCGAAAGTCGAGGCCGAGCTCGTACATCGCGCGCTGGCGCAGCTTGCGCTTGTCGCGTTCGCGGACGGCGAGCGCCTGATGGACACGGATCGCGCGCTCGTGCTCGCCCTTGCTGCGAAACATCGCACCGAGCGCGAAGTACGGCTCGACGTCGTCGACGTTCTCCTCGACGACCGTGCGCAACTCGCTGACCACGGTGTCGTGATCGCGCGCGATCAGGTGCGAGAGTGCGCGCATGTACGACCGGCTGTGCCTCGCGGTGCGTCGAAGCTGCCGGTCATCGGGCACGTAGTAGCGACCGATCAGCACGCCCGCCGACATGGCGCCGAGCGCGACGAGCAGGAGGACGAGCGCCGCACCCATGCGATGACCTTACCTCAACGAGCGTCGATGCCGTCGTCGTCGAACGCGCTCATGACGCGTGCCGCCTGGACGTTCGGCACCTCGGCCGGCAGATCCTCGAGCGGTGCGGGCTCGGTGAACGGGAGGTTGCGAAGCTTCGCCAGCTCCTTCTCGAGCCGGCCCACGAGCGACTCGTACTGCCGGCGACGCCACACGTAGAACATGCTCCACAGCACGATCGTCGCGAGTAGTACCGCCGATGCGATCCAGCCCGCGATCAGTGCGGGCAGCCAGACCTCGTGTGGACGGTCGCCGAACAGATCCGTCAGCCACGGCGGAATCGAGACGGGGATCCAGCCATTGTTCGCCACGAGAAACAGCCCAGCGATCACGCCGAGGCCGATCATCGACAGGATCACGGTCGCGATCGCGACGAACCTCAGCCAGCGAATCACACCACAAGCGTACTACGGCAACTCCACGCGATGCAGGCGATGACCCGATGTTCCCCCCATCCGGAACCGCGACGACGACCAGGAGGGCGCGTCCCGTGAACCCCGGACCTGCGAGAACATCTGCGCGCGCCGCGAGTGACGCGAGCCGCACGCGGCACACCTCACGGCCCGAACCCGCCGGTCAATAGCGCGACCGTCGTCTCGTCGTTGCCCGGCATCGTCAGCCCTCATGCTGTTGATACGCACGAGCTCGAACGCTTGCGCAGATTCTCTGTGAGGCCGTCGCACCTCGTGGTGCACGGTTCGTACATCGACGAACGCTGCGGAATCAGACGCGAACCGGTGAGCGGCCGGCGGAGGTGCTCCGATCGCCGTCAGGGAGTGCCATCAGCGTAACCTTTGTCCGTGAACGCTGCGCCCCGACCATGACCGCATGCGCACCTTAGCCTTCGCTCTCACGCTCATCCCTTCCCTGGCCGCCGCCAACTCGTGCCCGATCAACAGCCCGCTGGTCGAGACGTACAACGTCCCGCTCGGATGCCCGGTGGTGGTTCACGTCCGGGCCTCGCG
>JAYUYE010001196.1:0-6341 GCA_043752985.1 Myxococcales bacterium | reverse complement strand
AGGCGACGGTGGCGGCGGCGGCGGTGGCGCCGGTGCGGTGCTGATCGAGGCACCGGTCGTCTCGATCAGCGGATCACTGACCGCCAACGGCGGCAGCGGTGGTGCTCCATTCAACGTGGATGGTCTGCGCGGAAACCTCGGGAGCATCGCCTCGGTCTCCGGCGGTTCGTACATGGGCGTCAGCGGCGGCCGCGGTGGTACGGACACGGTGTTGCCGACTGCCGGCGGCAACTACACGACGACCGACAACGTTCCGATCCCTCCGGTGACCACGAGCTCGCGCGGCGCCGGTGGCGGAGGAGCCGCGGGGCGCACCGAGATCAAGGCGCTCGTCCGCACCATTGGGAGCGCCGCGCTGAGCCCCGGGCCCGCGCTGACGATGGCGACGCTCGAGTAGCGTTACGCGAGCACGCCGCGCAGCGCGACCATCAGCATCTCGGTCACGACTTCCTCGACGGCCATCGCGCCCTCGGTGCGCACGACGGTGCGGATCACGTGCTCGATCACGCCGCGGATCATTCCGAGCAACGCCGCGGACGCGAGCTCGACGTTGCAGCGGCGGGTCAGCCCGATCTCCATGCCAGTCTCGAGCGCGCGCTTGAGCAGCTCGCGAACCTCGGTGAAGAACATGTCGAGCCGCTCGCTCGCCTCGGCCTCGGGTGTGTGGCCAGCGGACAGGAGCAGCGTGGCGAGCGCGCGATCGCCAACGATGTACTCCAGGATCGCGACGACCTGATCGCGAAGCTGCACCTGCGGGGGCGGCGCGCTCGTGTCTTCGACCTCGATGCGCTTGATCCGCGCGCGCAGATCCGACATCGCCTGGTCGAGGATCGAGTCGAAGACAGCTGCCTTGCTCTCGAAGTACAGATAGAACGTTCCGCGTGCGATCTGCGCCCGCTCGATGATCGCATGGATCGACGCGCCGTGATAACCGGCGTCCGCGAACACGGCCTTCGCCGCGGCCACGATCTGGCGGCGACGCTCCTGCTTCGCGCGGTCGCCGACGCCGAGCTCCGGTGGCCGCGTCGAGACCATCACCCGCCCTTGCGTGACTGATAAGCGATGATCGCGCGCTCGAGACCGGAGTACAGCTTGCGATACGTCAGCCGCGAGTCGGCGATTCGACCATTCGCGCAGTGATCCTCGATCTCCGCCTCGATCGCGCATGCGAACGACTCGCTGTCGGCGAACAGATTGATCTCGTCGTAGACACCGTGCGACAGCGACGTGAAGTTCGCCGACCCGACGTCGGCGAACCGATGATCGATCACCACGACCTTGCTGTGGACCATGCGCGGCAACAGGACGATCGTCAGGTTCTCGGGCGCACCGGTCAACCGCATCAGTGCGTCGCACGTGTAGCGATTCATGTTCGCGAGCACGTCCGCCTGGTCGGCGGTCACCAGCTTCACCTCGATGCCGCGCTGCACGGCGCGAGCGAGCGCCGCGGTGAACCGGCGGTCGTTCATGTACGCCATCTCGACGGTCAGCGAGACCTGCGCCGAATCGATCAGCGCGAGCCGGTGGCTGATCATCGGGCACGTGTTCTTGCGGTGCGCTTCGCGGCTATGGACGAGGAAGTCGACGCCGCGCGACGGATCGAACTCGTCGTGACCGGCCATCCGCTCACGCAGTCGCACGATGTGATCGGATCCTTCGACCTCGACCATGACGTCGAACCACTCGTGGCGATGGTTGTCACCGACGCCCATCGAACCGAGGATCAGATAGCGATCGTCGATGATGTAGACCTTGCTGTGATCGAACCGTTTGCGCTGATGCTGGACGTTGACGTTCGGATGCGCGAGCAACGTCTCCGACAGGACGTTCGGCTTCTGTTTGAACGAACCCGGTGCGCGATAGACCGCGCCGAGGAACCAGGCCTGAATGCCGCGGATCGGGTCGACGCGCTTGTGGAAGAAGCTCTGCTTGTTCCCACCGGTGTACTCGTAAACCGCCGCGATCCGGTCCTTGTGAATCGTGACCTTGACGCCCTTGTCGGCGGCCTCGAGCACGGCCGCGCCCATCTGGTTGCCGGCGTCGTCATCGCGCCACAGGAACGCGCGGATCTCGACCGTGCGCTCTGCATTGCGCACGCGCTCGAGGATGCGCTGGAACGCGACGTCACCCGAGCCGAGCACGCGGAGCTTGCTGCCATCGACCTGACTGGCTGCACTGCCCAGCCGCGCGGGTAGGCCCACGGGGAGCATCTGGTGCTTCACCCGCCGCGCCCGGCGCCCCCCTGCGAACAGGGGCCTGCGCCGAGGAAGGGGACGGGGCATGTGGAAACATACGGGTAACCCGGCTGGGTCGATCGGTCAATCATCCGGAGATCGTGGAACCGACTGAAAAATGACGCGGTGCTGCGGACCGCATCGTCCGGCCGTTGTTTCTGGCAACGCAGGGAGGGTGATCCGCCGCGGCGACGCCCACTTGCACTGGCGTGCCGCTTGCTCGATGCGGGGCCGTGAGCGAGCTCGAGCTGATCGGGATCCAGAAGCTGTACGAGGGCGTGGCACGCCCCGTGATCCCGGATCTGGCGCTGACGATCCCGTCGGGCCAGATGGCGGTGCTCGTCGGCCCCAGCGGCTGCGGCAAGTCGACCACGCTGCGGATGGTCGCCGGGCTCGAGGAGCCGACCGCCGGCACGATCAAGATCGGCAAGCGCGACGTCACCAACCTCCCGCCGGCGGAGCGCGACATCGCGATGGTGTTCCAGAGCTACGCGCTCTACCCGCACATGACCGTGTTCGAGAACATGGCGTTCGGACTGCGCATCAAGCACCTACCAGAAGCCGAGATCCAGAAGCGCGTCCACGCAGCCGCGGACAACCTCGGCCTCACGCCGTACCTCGAGCGTCGACCCAAGGCGCTGTCGGGTGGCCAGCGTCAGCGCGTCGCGATCGGTCGCGCGGTCGTACGCGCGCCGAAGGTATTTCTGTTCGACGAGCCGTTGTCGAACCTCGACGCGAAGCTGCGCGGCGACATGCGCCGCGAGATCGCGCGGATTCATCAGCAGTCGAAGACGACGTCGATGTACGTCACCCACGATCAGATCGAGGCGATGACGCTCGCCGACATGATCGTCGTTCTCAAGGATGGCGTCATCCAGCAGATCGGAACGCCGGTCGACATCTACGAGCGCCCCGCGAATCGGTTCGTCGCCGGGTTCTTCGGCACGCCGTCGATGAACTTCCTCACTGCGGATCTCACCGCGACCGGCGAGCGCCAGAGCGCACGCGGTCCAGGCTTCGAGATTCCGCTCGCTCCTCGCGCGCCGGCGCTGCGTCAGGCGAAGGACCATGTCGATCGGATCGTCGTTGGAATCCGCCCCGAGCGGCTATCACTGATCGATAGCGGCAACGACGTCGCACTCTCGGGCTCCGTCGCGATGCGCGAGGTGCTCGGCGCGGAGGTCGTCCTCCACCTCGAGTCTGCAGCGGGTCCGCTCACGGTCCGCACCGATGCCGGCTCCGCGCCCCGCCTTGGCGACACCGTCCAGGTCTGGCTCGACCCGAAGATGATCCACCTGTTCGACGGCGCCACCGAGCTACGGCTGTGACCCGACCGACGTCGAACACGCCGAGCCTCGATGGCTCGGTCACCCGGACCCACGCCGTGCGCGCGATGCTCGGCTGGCGTGCGCCGACCTCGCCACTCGGGGTCGAGCGAATCGCGGTCGAGCCAACCGCGGTCGAGCCAACCGCGGTCGAAGATGAAGTCCTGCGCACTCCGTCGCCACGTCAGCGCCGCCGCATGCTCCCGGTGTGGCTGCCGCTGGTGATCCTGTTGGTGATGTCGGCGTGCGAGCGCGAGCGCGCCGTCGTGCTGTGGCATGCGTACAACGGTGCCGAGCGTGATGCGCTCGCCGCTTCTGCTGCGCGCTGGAACACCGAGCATCCCGATCGCCCGGTCGAGCTCGTGGGCGTCCCCTACGGCGCGTTCGCCGACAAGCTGACGTCCGCGATCCCCGGCGGAAACGGGCCCGACCTGTTCATCTATCCGCAGGATCGAATCGGCGACTGGGCCGACTCCGGTGTGATCGAGCCGCTCGAGTTCTGGGTCGACGATACCCGCGCGGATCGATTCTCCGACGAGGCCCTCGCGGCGATGGCGTACAAGGGCTCGCTGTGGGGCTTGCCGGTCACCGTCAAGTCGCTCGCGCTCTACTACCGCACGGACCTCGTCGAGCACGCACCGCGAACGACCGACGAGCTGCGCGCGCTGACCGAGCCGATGAAGCAGCAGAATGGCTACGCCGTCGCTTACGCGAACGTCGATCTTTACGGCCACGCCCCGTGGCTGTTCGGTTTCGGCGGCAAGATCCTCGACGACAACGGCGCGCTCGCGATCGCGACGCCCGAAGCAGCAGCAGCGATGGCGTTCGCCCGCGACCTCGTGATGAAGGGCAGCGCGCCGGAACGGGCGGAGGGTCCGCTCGTCGCGACGTTGTTCAACGAGCGCAAGGCGGCGACCGTGATCTCGGGGCCGTGGTTCGTCTCGGACATCGCGGCCGGCGTGCCGTGGAAGGTTGCGACGCTGCCGATCGTCAGCGCGACCGGCGAGTACGCGCGCCCGTTCCTCGGCGCCGAGGGCATCCTGATGTCGGCGCGCGCGCACGACAAGGACGCCGCGTTCGCCGTGATGGACGCCCTGACCTCCGACGTCGCGGCGATCGAGCGCGCGAAGCTCGCGCGGCAGGTCGTGCCGAACCCGCACGCGTACGATGATCCCGACGTTGCCGCGGATCCGGTGCTCACGGCCTTCCGCGCGCAGCTCGCGCACACGGTCGCGATGCCCAAGGGCGCCGCGATGCGCATGGTGTGGTCGCCGTACAAGACGGCACTTGGCGAGGTCCTCGCGGGCCGCGCAGAACCCGGCGCACAGCTGCTCGCTGTCGAGCGCGAGGTCGCCGGCTATCTCGTGCCGAGGCCAGGCCCCCCGTGACGACCGTCGTCCGCCAGCTTCGCGACTTCGCGGTCGGTGCCGCGATCGCGATCGTGATCGCCACGGTCGCGTTCGTCGCCGTGCGCAACAAGGAGCTCGCCGCGCGCCAGATCGATCTCGCCACGCGTGCAGCGAATGCGATCGCAGAGGGCCGCTCGCTGCCGGATGTTCATGCGGTGATCGTCGGCAACGCAACGCCGTCGCAGAAGCGTCCGTACCTGCGCAAGCGGCAGGTCCTCGACGGCGGCACGTGGCGCGACCTGGTCGCCGGTCACCACGCCGACGACAAGCTGTTCTACGACGCGGCCAGCCGTCACGATCGGATCTCCGCGAACCCGGGGCTGAGTCCCGGATCCTCCGCCTCTGACACCGGCGCCGCGCCGAGGTTCGCCGAGCTGCTGTCCGACGGCACCGGTCGCGCGATCGCCGCGCGCCCCGCGGCAAACGGTGTCGCGATCGCGGTGACGCCACCCGCGCACCCCGCCCCGTTCCCGCTGCTCGTGCTGATCGGCCTGCTCGGCCTCGGCGCTGCGCTGTCCGCAGCGGGTGCGCTCGCATCCGGTCCCGACGGTGGGATCGCGCGCGCCGGCACGCTCGCCAGCATCGCGGTCCTCGCGATTCCCTGTGTGCTGTGGCACGCGTGGATCGCAACGACGCTGATCGTGCTGCTCGGCGCCGCGATCGCACTCGCGCAGCACCGGCGGTTGACCGACCGTCTGGCGACCGGCCTTCGCGTCCACCGGGTCGCCCTCGGCTTCCTTGCTCCGGCCGCCGTGCCGATGGTCGTCCTGGTCGCTGCGCCGTTCGTGATCGGCCTCGTCCTCGGCTTCTACGATCACCACCACGGCACGTGGGCCTACGTCGGCCTGCACAACTTCGGCGAGATCCTGTCGGGAGGCGGCCGCCCGCTCGATGATCCGTTGAACTTCTGGTTCATCTTCGGCGTCACGGTTCTGTGGACGATCGCGAACGTCGTCTTCCACGTGACAATCGGCGTCACGCTCGCCCTCTTGCTGTCGCGCACCTGGCTCCGTGGCAAGGGCGTGTTCCGGATGCTGTTCATCCTGCCGTGGGCCGTGCCGAACTACATCACCGCGCTGATCTGGAAAGGCATGTTCGAAAGCGAGTACGGCGCGCTCAACTCGCTGCTCCGCGCGGTCGGCCTCGACAGCGTGTCGTGGTTCAGCTCGTGGGCGACGTCGTTCTCCGCGAACGTCATCACGAATACGTGGCTCGGCTTCCCGTTCATGATGGTGGTCGCACTCGGCGCGCTCGAGACCATCCCGAAGGAGCTCTACGAGGCGGCTGCCGTCGACGGTGCAAGCCCGTGGCAGCGGTTCCGCCACATCACCCTGCCGCACCTGCGTCCTGCGCTCGGCCCCGCGATCGCGCTC
>JAYUYE010001195.1:0-6343 GCA_043752985.1 Myxococcales bacterium | reverse complement strand
GAAGGTCGCGTGGGCCAAGACCGCACCGCTGTGGCGGCGCGCGCTGACCCGGCGAGATGCCGCGGTGCGCGCGGTCATCGAGGTTTCGCTCGAGATCCAGCGCGGCGAGACGCTGGGCCTCGTCGGCGAGTCCGGCTGCGGCAAGTCCACGCTGGGGCGGACGATCCTGCGGCTGCACGAGCCGACCACGGGGACGATCCGGTTCGAGGACAAGGAGATCACCGCGCTGTCACAGCGCGACCTGCGCCCGATGCGCCAGCACATGCAGATGATCTTCCAGGATCCGTACGCATCGCTCGATCCGCGGATGTCCGTCGGCGCCGCGATCGCCGAGCCGCTGGTGATTCACGACCTCGCGCCGACGACCGTGGCACGCGAGGCACGGGTGCAGGAGCTGCTCGCGAAGGTCGGTTTGCCGCCCTCGGCAGCGAAGCGGTATCCGCACGAGTTCTCCGGTGGCCAGCGCCAGCGCGTCGGAATCGCGCGCGCACTCGCGTGCCGGCCGCAGTTCATCGTGTGCGACGAGCCGATCAGCGCGCTCGATGTCTCGATCCAGGCCCAGATCGTCAACCTGCTCGAAGATCTACAGGCCGCAGAGTCCCTGACCTACCTGTTCATCTCGCACGACCTCAAGGTGGTGCAGCACATCTGCGATCGCGTCGCTGTGATGTACCTGGGGCGAATTGTCGAGCTGGCCGAGGCCAAGACGCTCTACCGCAGCCCGAAGCACCCCTACACGCAGGCATTGCTGTCGGCGGTTCCTCGCATCGATCCGAAGGCGCGCCGCGAGCGGATCATCCTGCAGGGCGACGTGCCGAGCCCGCTCGATCCGCCGGCGGGGTGCGCGTTCCATCCGCGGTGTCCTGTCAAGGACAAGCCGCACGCTTGCTTCACAGATGTGCCGAAGCTCCGCGTGCTGTCGAACGGCTCGCAAGCGGCTTGTCACGTCGCGGAGTGATCCGGACAATGGCGCCATGGGATCGCGCTCGGGGGAGCTCGCCATGCGGCCGCTGCCCGCCGTACTGCTCGATCTCCATGAGGACATGGCGACCGGGCAGCTCGTGCTCAAGCGCGGCCGTGTCTCGAAGACCGTCGATCTGCTGAACGGCAACCCGGTGTCGACCGCGTCGACGCCGCGCGACGAGACGCTCGGGCACTTTCTGGTCTCGAGCGGTGTGATCAGCGAGGAAGAGCACCGCCTTGGCGTCGCGCGTGCGGCGGAGATAGGTGGCAAGCTCGGCGAGGCGCTGGTCGGGTTGCGGGTGCTCACCGTCGAGCAGCTGATCGACCAGCTCGGCAAGCAGGCGCGGCACAAGCTCGTGCAGGCCCTGCGCTGGCCGCAAGGTGCGTGGCGGTTCGACGAGTCGTTCGAGCCGATCGAGGGCATGCAGCTGCGCATGGTCGAGGTCGTGCTCGGCGGCCTCAAGGAGACGGCGGTCGAGGATCTCGGGCGGCTCGCCCGGCTCGAGGGCATGAGCTTCGAGTTGACGCCGCGCGGCAAGCGCCTGAAGCACGAGCTCAAGCGCACCTACGGCGAGAAGGTCATCGCGATGCTCTCGGTCGGTGCGCCGATCCTCGAGATCGAGCGAGCGTTCAACGATCGCGCCCAGGGTCGGCTCGCGGTCGACTCGATGGTGCTGTGCGATACGGTCACCGCGATCTCCGCGCAGGTTGGCCTCGGCACCAGCAAGGTGACGTTCAAGGGCGTCGCGCCGGTCAAGGACGAGCCCGCGATCAACCGCGCGTCGACGAAGAAGCGCGCACCCACCGGGGCCGAGCTGTTCGATCTGCTGTTCGAAGATCTCGGCGCAGAGGACGACGGTGCGGCACCGCTCGCATTCCCGGAGCCGATGGGCGCGGAGGACTCCGGGGTGGTTGCGATCAGCGAGATCAGCGATGCGAACGCCGACCGCGAAGCCGCGCGCCAGGCGCTGACCGCCGAGCACCAGCGGATCATCGGAGCCGATCACTACGCCGTTCTCAAGGTGAGCCGACGCGCGGCGGTACCCGAGATCGACGAGGCGTACAACGCACGGATCAACGAGGCGGAACCGATCGCAGCCGCGATCACCGATCCGCTCGAGCGCTCGAAGATCGAGAAGCTTCATGCCGCGTACACCGAAGCACGCGGAATCCTCCTCGATGACCGCAAGCGTGCGGCGTACGACCGTGAGCTCGCGGGTGGCGAGCTGGTTCAGGTTGCGCCCGCGATCGACACCGAGCTGAGCTTTCGTGTGGCCGAAGAGATGATGGCGAAACGCCAGTGGGCGCAGGCGATCGGGCACATCCGCAACGTGATCGCGCGCGCGCCCAACGAGGCCGACTACCACGCCGCGCTCGGCTGGTCGGAGTGGATGGCGTGTGGCGAGCAGCCCACCGCGGCGGACCCCGCGCGTGCCCATCTCGCCACCGCGCTGGCGATCAACCCGGATCACGCACCCGCGCACGACTACAAGGGGCGGATCGAAGCCGCGCTGCATCGCGACGACACCGAGGCCCTGTTTCATCTCGAGCGCGCGATCGATCTCGATCCAATGCGGCACGATGCGGTCGCTGCCGTCGAGGCGCTGCTCACCTCGCGCGGTGAGCTGCGTCGGCTCGAGCGCGTGCTCAAGCGGTTGCTGTTCCGCCTGCGTGGTACCGGCAACGTCGCCGAGGCGAAGGCGTGGAGCCGGCTCGCCCGGCTCTACCTCGACCATCTCGATGATCCGCAGAGCGGCACCGCGGCGATCTCGAACGCGAAGAAGATCGCGCCGCAGGACACCGACGTTCGCGCCCTGATGGCGCGCGCCGAAGAGCACGAGTCCTCGACCGCCGAGCCGATCCGTGCCGGCTGGCGCGAGGCACTCTCCGATCCGCGGTCGGGCGCCGCGCTCGTGCAGAACACGGCCGCCAGTGGTCATGCCGATGCAGCGTTCCTCGCGGCGTCGACCATGGTCGCGCTCGGCACCGCCGACGAGGGCCTGGCCGACCTCTACGAGACCCACCGTGTCCGCGGCCTCAACATGCCGACCAAGCCGCTCGGTCGCGACCAGTGGGCGCTGCTCCGGCACAAGGAGGATGCGGTCGAGCTCGGTGGTCTGATGGAGCTCATCGCGCCGGCGGTGCATGCGCTCGCGCCGATGACGCTCGCCGACAGCGAGCTCGACGCCTCGATGCAGCTATCGGACGCCGACATCCCGGTGACGTTTGCCCGCCTGTGTACAAAGATCTCGGGACTGCTCGGGGTCGAGATCGCAGCGGTTTATCCCAAGGTCGAGCTCGGCACGCAGATCCACGTGATCGCGACCCAGCCGCCTGTGCTCGTCGCAGGCGACGAGGCACTGACCGCACCCGAGCGGCCCGAGCTCGTGTTCCGGCTCGTCCGCGCGATGACGTTCCTGTGGCCGGGGCGCGCGGTCGGTGCATCTCGCCCGGGCCGTGTGCTGCGCGCGGTGATGATGGCGATCTTGCGCGAGGCGTCGGGCTCCAGCGCGGGAGCCGATGATCCGCTCTCGAAGAGCGCATCCGCCGCGATCGCAGGATTGCCGGCTGACGCGCGGGTCCAGGCCCGAGCTGCCGCCATGCGCCTCCTGTCCCGCGGCGGCGGTCTCAACCTGTCGCTATGGGCGCGCTCGCTCTCGCGAACCGCCGACCGCGCGGGCCTGGTGTTCTCGGGCGATATCCCGGCTGCGTTCGCCGGCGCCGCCGAGATGGGCGAGCTCGACCGGGACCTGCAGGAGTTCGCGTTCAGCGCCGCCCACGTCACCCTGCGGTCTCAGCTCGGCCTCTCGCGCGGCTGAGCTATAGTGGCCCCGTGGCAGCTGACGCTCCGCTCGAGAAGCCCGCACACCTGCGACCCGCGGATCCGTCCGCCTCCGCGTGGCTCGCGCAGCGTCCGGCGGCCCTGGCTGCCGCCGTCCTCGGCCTGCTCGCGTTCATCGTGGTCGCGATCTCGCAGGGCCAGCTGTGGTCGACCCCGGACTGGCGGATCAGCGTGCCTGGGTTCGTGCTCACCGCCGCTGCCGCCTGCGTATCGGTCGCACGGCGTGAGGTTCGAGCCTACCCCCTGTGGCTCGTGGGCATTGGCCTCGCCGGCGCGGCCCTTGTCCTGGGTTGGTTTCTGATGCTCGCGATCGTGATCGGAGCAACGGCGATCCTGATGTTGATCCTGCACGCTCTGATGTAAGAGAGGCGAACGATGAAGGACCCCGAGCAGGAGCTGATCTACGACTGGAACTCCGTCGAGAAGATCGCACCGCTATCCCCGCGGCGCCGGATCCAGTTCCTCGATGAGACACTGCGCGACGGGATCCAGTCGCCGTCGGTCGTCGATCCGTCGATCGACGACAAGCTGCGCCTCGTCGAGCTGGCGAACGACCTCGGCATCGACACGATGGACCTCGGTCTGCCCGGCGCAGGCAAGCGCGCGATCGAGGACGTCACGACGATCGCCGAGCACATCAAGGCGAGCAAGCTCAAGATCAAGGCGTCGTGCGCCGCGCGGACGCACCAGAACGACGTCCAGGCGATCATCGACATCTCGCAGAAGGTCGGCATCGAGATCGAGGTCCTGGCGTTCATCGGCTCGTCGCCGATCCGGCAGTACGCGGAGGACTGGGACCTCCCGAAGATGCTCAAGCTCTCGGCCGACGCGATCGATCTCGCGCGCAAGTACAACTTGCCGGTGTCCTACGTCACCGAGGACACGACCCGCTCGCGTCCCGAGATCCTGACGAAGATGTTCACGACCGCGGTCGAGCACGGCGCGCACCGCTTGACCGTGTGCGACACCGTCGGCCACGCGACCCCGGACGGCATCAAGAACCTCCTCAAGTTCACGCGCAACTTGCTCGACGGTCTCGGTCGTCCCGACGTCGGCATCGACTGGCACGGTCACAACGACCGCGGCCTCGGCGTGGTCAACTCGATCTTTGCGATCGAGTACGGCGCGGATCGCATTCACGGCACGGCGCTCGGCATCGGCGAGCGCGTCGGCAATGCGGCGCTCGATCAGATCATGCTCAACCTGAAGCTCCTCGGCGAGCTGCCCGAACATGACCTGAGCAAGCTCGTGCTGTGGTGCAAGACCGCCTCCCTGGCGACCCGCGTGCCGATCCATCCGCAGTATCCGCTGGTCGGCTGCGACGCGTTTCGCACGGCGACCGGTGTGCACGCGGCAGCGATCATCAAGGCCGAGAAGAAGGGCGACTCGTGGCTCGCCGACCGGATCTACTCCGGGGTCCCTGCCGGGATGTTCGGCAAGGAGCAGGAGATCGAGATCGGTCACTACTCCGGCGAGAGCAACGTCGTCTACTGGCTCAAGAAGCGCGGCTACGATCCGACGAAGGAGCTCGTCACCGCGGTGCTCGGCGCGGCGAAGCGCGGCAATCGCGTGCTGTCCGACGACGAGGTCGTCGCCGTCATCAAGTCGGCGTCGCCGACCGCGTAGGGTGGGACGACGATATCGAGCGTCAGCTCAGGCAGCGTTGGCGATCGGCCAGCGCTGCCCGGCCGCCTCGAGGACGAACCGGTCGTCGTCCTCGACGATCCGCTCGGCGATCGCGTGGTACGCGGGGCCCGCGATCCGACCGCGCAGGTTGTCGCGTGCGATCGTGTAGAGCGCGTGGTCCTCCGCCTGACGTAACGACGCGTAATCGAGCTCGCTCTCCTGCTCGTCGTCCCACAGGACCGTGGCGCGGTCGCCATTCCACCGGGCCGACAGTGCACGCAGATGTGCGTCCTCGACCTCGACGTAGGCGTAGCGCATGTCGTCGAGCTTCACGATGTCGCGACCGTCGTCGCGGACAGCGAGCCAGCGCAGCAGCGCCTGTCGCAGCCGCGGGTGCGAGACGGTCGTGCCTTCGTGCCAGAACGCGCCCGCTCGGTCGAGGCGCAGGCCGATCGCCCGCATCTTCTCGAGCTGATCGGGCGTGAAATGCATCATGGCACCCTAGCAGGCAGATTGGTTCGAGCAGGGCCTTCGGCCGATGATGAGGTCGTGCTGCGCGCCGTTGTCATGATCTCATGGATGAGCGCGCGCGCGGGCGAGATCAGGCCAGCCGCGCGATCCGATCCTTGGTGAGCAGCTTCTGTTTCTTGAGGCGGGTGACCGCGGCCTGTTCGGCCGGGGTGAGGGAGCGACGGCGTTCCAGCGACTGCACCTCTTCATCGAGTCGTCGGTGCTCAGCGGTCAGCTCGGCGAGGAGAGATTCCTTCGAGGCCTCAAGTGCTGTGCTCACGCATCCTCCACCTGCATCCAGCAGGTACCTCTTTACGGTACGCCGGGATCTACCGGGCGGCAACGCCGTCCGGATCACACGGCGCGAATGATCAGGCGCGCCGCGAAGTCGGGGGTCGGCTG
>JAYUYE010001194.1:0-2502 GCA_043752985.1 Myxococcales bacterium | reverse complement strand
GCCGCATGCTACGTTCCCGACGTGGCACTCGAGCACGTCGCACAAGGCCAGACGCGGTTCTTCACTCCTGGCGTTGCCCCCGACCCGCGCGGCATCCTGCTCGGTCGCTACGCGGTGATGACGTTCGCGACGCTCGAAGGCGCGGTGTCGTGGTTTCGGCTCTACTCGTCCGAAGCGTCGCTCGACGAGCTGCTCGCGAATCTCACGATCATGAAGTGCAAGACCGCGCTCGGCGGGCGCGAGATCGTGGTCCAGATCCCCGCGGTCTCGTCGTACGCCACGGACCGCGCCGCGCGCCTGTGCCGCCTCGTCGGTGGCGCGGTTTACACGGGCACCGCGAAGCACTTCGTCAAGTACCGCGACGATCGCTCACCGTACGGCTACGACGCCGTCGACATCGGTGCGATGCCCGCCACCACGGACTTCATGGTTCACGGCGACGAGTTCGCGCAGGGCTACGTCCGCGAGGGCGACTTGCCATTCCAGACGCTGCTGTTCAGGCTCTCGATCCGCAAGCTGCCCGGCCGCGAGAACCTCGATAGCGACGACCGCGGCGACCTCTACATCGCGATCGCTCGTGGCCTGTCCGAAGGAATCATCCGCTATCTGTGGCGCAACCGCGTCGAGGCACACGCGGGTCTGTTCACGCCGGGCACGACCAGCGCGTTCGAAGATCAGTCGCGCGAGCGCGGCTACATGTTGCTCCGCGTTCACGCGCTTCCCGAGCGAATCCTCGCGCTGTTCCTCGGCACGCCCGGCATCGACGTCTTCAAGCCCGCCGGTGCCACCGCCGCCGTGGCGGTCGGCTACGAGCACCCGATCGATCTCGCGTCGTGCACGTCGGTGTTTCCGCCGGACACGTTCCACGTGTTCTGGCCCAACGACCGCGTCGACGTCCTGCCTGGACCGCTCGCCCTCAGCGACATCGCCGATCTCACACGCGTCGACCTCGAGATGGATCGCCCGCGTGACCCGACGCAGCATGGCGGCGCACCACCCGCGCCGATCGGCGTCGCGCTCAAGCTCGCAGCCTCGATGGGCCCGCCGCGCCGTGTCGTCGCAACCCTCATCCCGCTCGATCATGGTCCGCGGCTCAAGCGGATCCTGTTCGCGCTACCTCCGGTCAGTCTTCGCGGTCACCGCGTCGCTGCCACCGATCGAGGCATCCTCGTGATCGGCTCCGAGAGCCTCGACGTCATCCCGCTCGGCCAGCTCCTCTGCGAGCTGACGCCCGGATTGCTGGTGCCGCTCGGCATGGACGTCGTTCCTCGCGTTACCCCCGAGGTCCTCGCGCGCGCGCTCGGTCACACGGCGGGCATCGTCACGGTGTTCACCACCGAAGGCAATCCGTTCCAGGTCAGCGAGGGTGCGTTCGCAACTCTCGAACGCCGCTCGCTCGCGAAGATGGACGTCGATCAAGCCGAGTCGATCGACTACTCCGCGGCTCCCCCGGCGGACACCGAGATTGTCAACGACTCCGTCGGTCGGTTCGCGCTGTGGGGGTATCCCGACGCACCCGATCGCAAGCAGCTGCCCCCGGGCAAGTAGCCACCGTGGCCAAGCTCCACGTCAAAGACTTCCTGACGAACTTCGTCAAGCCGCTGGTCGCCGGCGGCGAGCTGCACATCGGCGCTCCGATCCCGCTCCCCGAGCTCGACCGCTGGGATCGCGAGCTGAACGACGCCTCGGTCGAGTCCGTCGAGGTCGATGACGCCCGCGTCGCCGTCCTCTCCACGCTCGTCTGTCGCCCACCCGCATTCCTCCTCGAGGCCGACGAGCTGGCTCTCGCCGCGGGTCTCCACAACGCGCTGTTCCTGGTTCATCCGCGCGCAGATCAATGGTCGGTCAGCGATCGCCAGCGCCGCAAGATCATCGACACCGCGCTCGCGATGGTCAGCCAGCCGCTGACCCGCAACCGCACGCGGGTCATGGCCCGCCACGCGCTCCTCCACAAGCTGATGTTCCTCACGCGCCGCGACATCACGGTCTCGTGGTGGACCGGCCGTGCGCGCTTCCAGGGCCAGAAGCCCCCGCCTCGGCTCACCGCCTGGAAGGGCATGCGTCGCGTTCGCGAGGACGTCACCGTCGTCGACTTCGACGAGCTCCTCGCCGTCCCCGACACCGCGCCCGTCATCGCCACCCTGCTGCGCCGCACGCCGCTCACCCAGCTCCTCGACGCCCATCCCGGCGCACCGCCTCTTCACTGGGAAGACGCCGTTTTCCTGCTGCGCGATGCCGAGCTCGTACGCGCGATCGCCTATCGCCTCGTTCCCGACGCTCCACCTCGCGACCAGGTCACGGGGCCGGCACGTCTCGCCGCCGCCTACGAGCAGATGCTCGAGCGCGCCCCCGACGAGGGCGATGTCCGCGCGGTCGGCGCTTTTCTCGTTCACCTCAACGCGCTGTTCTGCCTCGCCGAGATCAGCCTCCGCGAACCGGGAGCGAAGTCCCCGCTGATCTCTACCGTCCTCGCCGCCGAGGCCGCCGGCCAGCGTCCGCGCG
>JAYUYE010001193.1:0-2502 GCA_043752985.1 Myxococcales bacterium | reverse complement strand
ATCGATCGCGCGGATGACGTGGTTACCGGTGTCGGCGACGTAGAGGACGTGTGCCACGTCGTCGAGATAGAGGCCCGCTGGGTTGCGAAATTGTGCTGCCGGCGCGGGACCATCGTCGCCGCGGTAGCCAAAAATGCCATTGCCCGAGACGGTCGTGATGACACCGGTCGTCGCCTCGACCCGCCGGATCCGCTGGTTGGCCGTGTCGGCGATGTAGAGGTTTCCGAGGCCGTCGACCGCGACGCCGGCCGGAGCGTTGAGTCCCGCGCTGGTCGCCACGCCACCGTCGCCGGAAAAACCACGGCTCCCGGTGCCCGCGGCCGTCGTGATCACCCCGGTCGTCGCATCGAGTCGCCAGATGCGGTGGGTTGCCGAGTCGGAGATGTAACGAACGGAGATGTAGCGAACGAGGCCGTTGACTGCGACGCTTTGCGGACCGCCGGCGTCGTTGTCACATACAGGCCGCGCCATGAGCGGCGTGCTGTCAGTGGAGGTCGCGGTCCACGTCGTCGGCACGCAGGTTCCGTCGTTGCAGACCCCGAACTCTGTCGAGAACCTGCAGGAATTGCCGTCGTTGAGATCCCGGCAGGCGTCGGCCTGTGCCGGCGCGACGCACAAGCGGTTTGTAACGTCGCACGTCGTGCCGTCCCGACACGTGCGGCCGTCCTCGCACTGGAGCGAGCTCGGCTCCAGACATCCGCACGCGAGCATCCACATGACGATCGCCGCGGCTCGTCCCATCCGACCACGATATCTCAGCTGCGTCGCAAGCGAACGCAAGCTCGCGCATATCGCGTGCCGGTTGAGCTCCGTCGGTAGTGACCAGCCGCAACTCCAGCTTGAAGCGCGCCGTCCGAGCGACTACCGTTGCAGTGATGTACGCGAGATGGCTCTCGGTGTGGGTCTTTGCAACCATCTCGGGGACAGCGCTCGCCGACAGCACGGCGCCACGGGATCAAACCCCGTGGTCGAAGGGCGTCAGCCCCGAGCGGAAGGCGGCCGCCGAGAAGCTTCTCGAAGCTGGCAACGATCTCTTCGTCCAGAACAAACACCGCGAAGCGCTCGCCAAGTACCAGGACGCCGTCGCTGCCTGGGACCATCCTTCGATTCGGTTCAACATGGTGCGCGCGTTGATCGCGATCGACAAGCCGCTCGAAGCGTACGAGAGCCTGGAGAAGGCGCTCGCATTTGGCAAGGGGCCACTCGAGGACCACGTGTACGACGAGGCGCTGAACTACAAGCGGCTGCTCGAAGGACAGATCGCAATCCTCGAGATCTCTTGCAAGCAGGTCGGGGTGAAGATCTCGGTTGACGGTGCGGAGTTTCTCTCCTGTCCGGGATCGAAGAGCGTGCGTGCGAGGCCCGGCAATCACGCGATCGTCGGCTCGAAGACGGGCTTTCTCACGAAAACGCTCGACATGATTGCTCTCCCCGGAATCACGGAGCCGATCGAGCTGAGCCTCTTGTCACTGGAGGACGCGACCTTGACGCGCCCGCGGTGGGCAACCTGGAAACCATGGGTTGTCGCCGCCAGCGGTGCAACACTGGTGGGGCTCGGGGCGCTACTCCAGAGCAGGGCCAGCCATTGGCTGAACGAGTACGACAGCGGGGTCACCGCGCAGTGTTCCGGCCCGATGGGGTGCACGGAGGCACAGCTGGGCTCGCTCGCCGACAACCGATCGCGGGGACGGCTTGGGACCAATATCGCCGTTCCCTCGATGGTGATCGGCGGGGTCGCGTTGGTCGGCGGCATCGCCCTCGTGATCCTCAATCGACCGTACACCGTAGCGCGCGAACAACGCCCGGCGGTGACGCCCACCGTCGGGAACGGTACCGCCGGCGTCATGCTGTCCGGAGGCTTCTAGAACCGAGTCTCGTGCGGATCACCGCACGCGCCACCGGCACGAGCAAGGACGCCGACCGTGGCGATCAGGCTCGCAGGTGTTGTTGTCACCGCGCGGCTGGCGATTCCGTCATCGCTACGGCGATCGTCCTCGCTGCCAACGTTGGCTACCCCTTCCTCGATACCTTTCGCGCCGCGATCACCACTCAGCGCAACGGCCCGGGCGATCTCGAGAAGGCGTCGACGTTCGTTGAACGCGCGGTTCGCGCGAACCCCGCTACCGATCTCGATGCACCTGGGTGGCGTGAGCTCCGCCAACGCCGCGACGATCAGCCGGTAGACCTTCTTGCGGTCATCCACGCCGAGCTCCAGGGATTGTCGACAACATCCACACCAGGAGTGCGAGCGAGAGCGCCGCCACCGCTGACATCGCGACGGCAATCGGATACCCGCCCTCTGCCACACCGCGGACTTCCATCAGCACGGCGAGAAAACCGATCGTGGCCGTCATCAAGGCGCCAAATCCAAGCAGCACCGGCGCGAGAACGAAGCCGAGTGCTCGTCCACGCCACAGAGCAACGCCTGCGATCAGATGAAGCGGCAGTACGAACGAGAGGTCGATCACATGGATTGGATTCGTGAACAGTCCCGTCGCGGCC
>JAYUYE010001192.1:0-2504 GCA_043752985.1 Myxococcales bacterium | reverse complement strand
AGCTTGGAGATCCACGTGTTCGTGCCGGCAATGATCGCGAGCTCGCCCGCGACGGAGTAGTTGCCGAACTCGATCAGGAGCTCGACGTCGGAGCCATCGGGCGTGATCGTCAACGGACCCCCACCGGCGGTGCCGCCGAGAACGAGCGTGTTCGCACGATAGATCCGGATGCTCGTGAGGCTGGAGCTGGTCAACGTGATCTGCACGGGACCGCCACCGAGCGCGAGCGTGGCGCCGGGCAGCACGAGCTTCGTCATGTCGTCGTCAGCGGCGAACGGAGCCTGCTCCCAGTCGCGTCCCGCGCCGTCATCGTCGTCGAGGTTTGCGACTCCGAACACGCTGCGGAACGACCACGCGGGAGGCGGAGGTGGAGCATCGGGCTCGGGCGTGGTGCATCCGCCGCCCACGCAGGCATCGGTGACGGTGCCGGCGTCGGGTTCGCCGTTGTTGTTCGGACCCTCCTCGCCACCGCACGCTGCCACCGAACAGAGAACCAGGGCGCATGTGAAACGGCTCATGACGTGCGCAGCGTTGCTCACACCGACGGGGTTCGATAGTGTTACCTCCCGACCATCGCTGACCGACTGCGAACCCGAGAATCACAAAGGATCGCAGTGACATCGGCCGCTGTCGCGGCGTCGCACTACAAGGTTGCCGCGTACAGACAGGCGGCGACTGCAACCGCCACCGCGAATCCGAGCACGGCATGCAGGCTCTGCCGCGTCGCGATCGGCGCGACCGGCGGCTCTTCACCCGCTCCGAGCGCGTCCTCGTGGACGGCGAACCAGGGATCCGCGAAGGCATCGTCGATCGCCCCGCGCTCGAACACGTACTCGATCACGACGTCGTAGTCCTCGAGCTCGAGGTACGGGGACAACGCCGGGACGTACAGCTCGTGACCGCGGGTCATGTCGAGGAGGGACGCTTCCATCGTCTTCCTGCATCGCGGGTTTCGCGAGCGAGGTCAAGTTTCGCTGGGGTCCCCCCCGGGTATTACGCGCAGGTGATGGTGACGGCGTGCGCGTGACCCGCGTCGACGGTCGAGGTCACCATGATCTTGAGCTCGCTGAGCAGACCTGCGGAGATGCCCATGGGGCGCGCACGCGACTCCACCCGCGCCGATCGCCCACTCACCTCCGCTGTCAGCGGAGGCTGATCTTGCGATACCGAGCGTTGATGACCTGATAGACGCCATACGCGACGAGACCGATCGCGACCGCGACGAACGGTCCCGTGCCGAACCCGAACAGCTCGCGCATCGATTTGGAGACGCCGCCGGCCTCCTTCGGATTGCCCGCGTAGGCGGCGCGCGCGAGCATCACGCCGATCATTCCGAACACGATCCCGCGGGCCGCGATTCCAAACCGGCTCACGCCGATGACCACGCGTCGCGACGTGTGGCCGAGCTGGCCGAGCGCCAAGCGGTCGTCGAGCTTCGCCTTGAACAGCTGGTACAGGCCGTAACCGACGAAGGCCGCTGCAGCGAGCCCGACGATCAGCTTGCCGCCCGGCTTCGAGAGCGCGCGCGCCGTCCACTCCTGCGCCGCCTGCGAGCTGTCCTGCCGATCGTCGCGCTGGTAGAGGGCGAGCTTTGCCGCGCTGAACGCAAGTGCGAGGTGGAAGCCGCCGGTCACGAACGAGCGCACGCGCATCGCGATGCCCTTCGCAGAGCGGCCGTGGCGCTCGGGATCCGCGATGGCCTCGATGATTTGCCAGACCGCATATCCAACGAGCCCGAGGGCGATCACGGCGAGCAGAACGCGACCGAGCGGCTTGGTCAGGAGCGACATCATCGCGCTGTGCTGATCCGTGGCCGCCTTGCCGCCGAGGCCGAGCGCGGCGGTCGCCGCGAGGAAACCCACCGTGATGTAGAGCAGCGCCTTCGCCAAAAACCCGACGCGCGCGAGCCGCTCGATCCACGGCGCGACCTCGTGCTTGGCGTCGTCGATGGCTACGGAAACGGAAGAGAAGGGCATGGCTGATAGGGATGCAATGACGAGGCCCGCGCGGCACGGTGGTTGCTCCTCACGCCGTCATGAACCGGATCTTCAAGCTGTTCGTTCTCGGATCGCTCATCGCCTACGTCGGCGCCCGGCTGATGCGCCGCACAGGCGCACACGCGCACACCGACGATTCGTTCGGCGTCAGCCCCTCCACCACCGAAGCCCCCGCGTTCGCCGGGATCTCCGAGGTCGACCCCGAGGGGCTGACGGGGTTCGGCGAGGGGATCGATGTAGAGGCCGTCCGCGACGCGCACGCTGCGCCCGCGTTGCTCCGGGCACAGCTGCCCCAGCCGGGCAAGAACCTGCCTTGACGAGCGCGGGATACAAGTTTCGAATTGAATTCGGTGAACGCTGCGCCTAGGTTCCGGCCCGATGAGGAACGCTGGATTCACGCTGATCGTGGGGCTTTGGGTCGCGTGTGGTCCGACTCCGCGAGCCGGCGACGACACGAACGGCGGTGATGACACCAACGGGTGCACGCCGACATGTTCGGCGGACTCG
>JAYUYE010001191.1:0-6354 GCA_043752985.1 Myxococcales bacterium | reverse complement strand
AGGAACACTAGCGCACTGACCCGGCACCGGGTGCGATCCCGCCCCACATCTGATTTTCCCAGTAGTTGCGATCGGATCCGATCCCTTTATCCACAAGGAATTTGATCCACCACGAAGCACCGCGTTAGCATTTTCTTGTTGGCGGCGCGGGGGCTTGGGGTTCAGAGGGGGATCGCTCACCACGGGTTTTTCAACCGTTTGACCGGCAGGAGAGTAGCTCCTACGGGCGGGGTGAGCTGCGTCTCAACCACATGGCTAATGATGTGCTTGAATAAGAGGAGTTCTATCTGAGCGAAGCGTTGGCAGCCACCCCCGCAGTTCCGAGCGCCGAACCGTGTACTGGCAGCAGCCCGCTGTCGAGTGCCGGCGCGAGCCGCGCTGCGGGCCTCGTCGAGGTGATGCGTCGGCGCAAGGTCGCCGCGCCGACCCCGGCCGAGATCACCGAAGCACAGGACAGCCTCGAGCGTCGGATCCGTGCGCACCTCGCGAAGGGGCGCGTGCAGGTCACGCTGACGGACAACCGCTACACGATGATCTCGGTTCGCCGGATCTCGAAGGAGAAGCGCTACGAAGTTCGCCTCCACCACATGTTCGCCGACGCAGATCCGGTGATCACGCGAGCCCTCGCACGCTACATCGCAGAGAACGACGCCGATGCGTCGCGCGTGCTCGGTGACTTCATCGATGCAAACTCGGATCACGTCAAGGGTCGAGCGCGCCGCACGCCCGCGCAGGTGATCTTCACCGCCGGCGAGCACTACGACCTTCGCCAGATCTACGACGAGCTCAACGCGCGGTACTTCGACAACCGCATCGAGGCCGCGATCACGTGGGGCGCTCGCACCGGTCGGCCGCGCCGGCGCAACAGCATCAAGATGGGCAGCTACTCCGTCGAGGACCGCCTGATCCGGATTCATCGGTCGCTCGATCGCGCATTCGTCCCGCGCTTCTTCATCGCGTGGATCGTGTTCCACGAGATGCTCCACCAAGTGCACGACATCCGGGTGAAGAACGGCCGCCGCGAATTTCACTCGAAAGAGTTTCTCTCCGACGAGGTGCAGTACGCGCAGTACGACCAGGCTCGGCACTGGGAACGCCAGCACCTCGACGCGCTGCTGACGTATTGACGCGAAGCGGCGAAAAATTCGTCGCGCCGGAGAAAACTTTCTGATCAAAGCTCGCGGCCACTCGCCTATGCTCCGCGCGAAGGGGAGGGGCGCATGGGGCAAACCGAGTGCGGGTTCGAGCGGCGGCGTGCGATGCGGGTTCCGGTGCGAGGCACCGCGGTCCTGCGAGGGGACGCCGGTCCGCGGCACGGCACCCTCGAGAACCTGTCGCAGAGCGGCGCGCTCGTTCACCTCGCGTCGGCGCCAGACAGCGGACAGCTCGAGCTCGAGCTCCGGCTCGTTGACGGTAACGGTCGGGGCACCGCCCGCGCGGTCCGCGTCGAACAGTCCGGGCACGGAGCGCGGATCGCCGTGGTGTTCGATCGCGTCGACCCGGCGATGAGCGCCGCGATCGATGCGTCGATCCTGTCGGCGCTGACGGCTGCGCGCCGGCGCCCGACCCTCGTGATCGACGATCAGCACGGTCGCCGCTCGAAGTTGATCGCCGCGCTCTCAAAACAGGGAATGACACCGCTCGCGCCGAGCACGCCGCTCGAGGCGATCGATCTGCTGACCCGCCCGCAGCTCCACGTCAGCGTGTGCCTGCTCGCACCAGGCTTCGGCGTCCCGCGCACGGACCTCGCGACGATGCTCTCCGACAGCTTTCCGTGGGTGACCACGACCGAGATCACCGACGATCTCGCCGGCACGATGGACCGCGTGATCGCCGCGTGGTCGCAAACGCCGGTCGCGCGTATCGGCGTCGCGAACAGCTGACCGTCACCTCCGCACCACAGCGTGCCGGCGCTGCGTCGCTCGCGTGCCTGAGTTTGCCAGTGCGGCGCCGAGCAACCGCAGGCTTCGCGCGGCGCGAGCGTTGCACCGGTCGCCGGGATGCAGAAAGCTTCGCTTCTCGGTCTGGCGGTCGTCATGGTCGTCATGGTCGGGCTGGTCGCCAGCGATGCTGCTGCGAAGGGTGGCGCGATCGCCCTGCCTCCCATGCGGATCGAAGCCGGCACCCTGGTCCCGCTCGTCGGCGGCACGGCCGTCGAGCCGGCGACCGAATTCTTGATCGGCATCCACTGGAGCTCGCTGGCGTGGCAGCCCACGAAGTTTGATATCGGCGTCGGCTACATCGGCTCGGAGCGTCCGCTCGTGCTCGGCTACCGGCACAATTCGGCGCGCAGCCGGCAACCGGCGATCGTCGACGACACGTTCTCGCTCAACGGCGGCTACCTCTCGCTCGGTCACACCATCGTCCGGCAGAAGCACTTCCGCACCTGGGTCGAGTTGCGCGGCGAGCTGCTGAAGGGGACCCTCGACGCACGCGCATTCTCCGCGATCGGTGGCGCGATCCGGTTCTCGGCCGAGATTTTCGGCTCCGGCGTCGGTGGTCACAGCGACAGCAACTCGATCGTCATCTTCGCCGGGACGGTTGGGCTGGGCGTGTACCTCGAGGTCTCGCATCGCGATCTTGCCCGCGAGCTCGGTCCGACGGGAATCTCCGGCGGGATCTCGATCCGGCTGCCGTTCATCCTCGCGGCTGCCGTCGGCGTCTAGTCAGTTTCCGACGATCCCGGTCGCTCGGAGATCCTCGGACCCAGCACCCCTCCGTCGACCAGATGATCTACGAGACCCGTCGCGTCATCGGGTGCGAGATGGCTGTACCAGACGCCGTCGGGATAGACGACGGCGTTCGGTCCGTCGAAGCACGGCCCCAGACAACCACAAGGCGTCACCAGGACATCCGAGGCGCCGCGCTCGATCAGCTGGCGCTGAACCTCGGCGATCACCGCCTCGCCGCGCGCGCCGCACGTCGGCTTTCCGGAGCCGCGCGCGTTGGTGCAGACGAAGAGATGTCGTTGCTGCACTCACGGACGATGTCGTATCTGAGGAGCATCGTGTCAATGAGTCGCCTCTTTTTATAGGCGTTCGCCCTTTACCGTGAATGCGGAGGGGCTACCATCTCTCGCGCTGCCACGGGGGATGTGGGGCGCGTGGAATCGATGAGTACGCCGCAGCATCACATCATCAAAGAGACGAGCGAATCGCTCTCTCAATTGTTGCAGGACGAGTTCAAGCGCAACGGCTACAAGCGCGTGCACATCGTCGAGGAAGCGCCGAAGCCCGAGGCGATCGCGGGCAAGCTTCCCGCCGTCTCCGCGTACCTCTATCAGATGTCGATCGACCCCGAGGGGTACGACTCGACGCCGAACTCCGAGCTCGTCGAGATTCCGCAAGAGGACGGCACGATCAAGGAATACTCGCGCCGCCGCCGCCTCTGGGTCCGGCTCGACTATCTGCTCTCCGCGTGGGCGCAGACTCCGGAAGACGAACAGCTGTTGCTCGGCCTGATCATCCGCACGGTGATGGAGAATGCGGAAGTGACGCGCGACCGGCTCAAGGGTCGTTCGTTCGAAGAAGATTTCAAGCTCAACTGGCTGATGAGCGCACGGCTCGACGAAGGAACCCTCGCGCGGTTCTGGGGCAGTCTTCAGCAGCCAGTCCGTCCGGCGATCCAGGCGTGGACCGCGATCCCGATCCTCCCCGAGAAGCTCGAGGAGTTCAAACGCGTGCAGACGCGCCAGCTCGAGTACAAGAGCATCACCGATCCCAAGGTTGTGGAGATCGGACCCAACGGAAATCCGTTCCTGGCCGCGAAGCGGCTCGATCTCGGTGGCGGAGGCGCCCCGAAAAAATAACAGCTCAGCTGCGCTCCGCAATGTTGCGGCTCGCAGCGCACCGGTAGACGGACGAAGACCACCGTCATCGGCAACGACCAAGGAGAGCAAACGAACATGGCAACCAGCTACCTGTCCCCAGGCGTATACGTCGAAGAAGTCGATCGCGGATCAAAGCCCATCGAGGCCGTCGGTACCAATACCGTCGGTTTCCTCGGTGAGTCGGCCAAGGGCCCGCTCAACGAGACCGTCCTCATCACGAACTGGTCGCAGTTCGTGAAGACGTTCGGTGACTTCAAGGATTGCAGCGAGCACCTCGCTCACGCGGTCTACGGCTTCTTCAACAACGGCGGCTCGCGCTGCTTCATCGTCAACGTTGGCGCCCCCGAGGGTGCCAAGGTCGAGGTCAAGCCGGCGGCGGGCGACAAGAAGGACGACAAGGCGCCCGTTGCGCAGGCAGCAGGTGGCGGCCGCGACGGCCTCTACATCGGCCGCGACGGTGGTCCCGGTGCGCGCACCGGCCTGAAGTGCTTCGATGAGGTGGACGAGATCGCGATCCTCGCGGCCCCCGGCCAGATCTCGCCGGCGGTCCAGGACGCGCTGCTCTCGCACGCCGAGACCCGCAAGGATCGGTTCGCGGTGCTCGACTCCCCGGAGACGATCCAGGGCGGCGTCGACAAGCTGCCCAAGCCGCGCGACTCGAAGTACGGCGCGTACTACTTCCCGTGGATCCAGGTCTATGACCCGGACAAGGGCAACATCTTCGTCCCGCCGTCTGGCCACGTCTGTGGCGTGTATTCGCGTACGGACAGCGAGCGTGGCGTGCACAAGGCGCCCGCGAACGAGGTCATTCGTGGCGCACTCGGCATGAAGTACAACGTGTCCAAGGGCGAGCAGGATCTGCTCAACCCGAAGGGCATCAACGCCATCCGCTTCATCAATGGCGCGATCCGCATCTGGGGCGCTCGCACGCTCTCGAGCGATCCGTCGTGGCGCTACATCAACGTTCGCCGCCTGTTCATCATGGTCGAGTCGAGCATCGAGCGCGCCACCCAGTGGGTCGTGTTCGAGCCCAACGACCATCGCCTCTGGAAGCGCGTGCAGCGGACGATCGCCTCGTTCCTGACGCTGCTCTGGCGTAACGGCGCGCTCATGGGCGTCTCGCCCGAGCAGGCTTTCTACGTCAAGTGCGACGAGGAGACCAACCCGCCCGAGGTCGTCGACGCCGGCCAGCTGGTGGTCGAGATCGGCCTCGCGCCGGTGAAGCCCGCCGAGTTTGTCATCTTCCGGATTGGCCAGATGGCGTCCGGCGGCGGCGTCGAAGAGTAACTAGCGACCACTCCGCGATCTTCGGGTCGCGGGTCCCGGGATCCTTCAGGGCCTTCGGCCCTGGGGGACTCTCGCTTCGGGGTTGGGGAAGAAACCCCGCGACGAGGTCGTAAGAGGTTCTTGAAAGTGGGCGTTTACGGGCACTACGGCCTGGAACGGACCTGACGGCTAACGGGGGACGACTCAGAAACGACAGGGCGATCTTCGGTGACTACAAGGAAGGGCGGGGTGGACCAAAGGTCCGCTGAGGTTGTGGTGGCGTTGTGGTCGCCGATGGTTTCCGTGGCGGGCCGGCTAAGACACGGACAACAGGAGATACAGGATCAATGGCTGACAGCAGGACATTCACCGGTGGCAGGTTCGCGCTCGACGTCGACGGCATCAACGTCGGCTTCCTCAAGAAGTTCAGTGGTCTGTCGATGGAAGCCGACATCGTTGCCAACGATCTCGGTCCCGACAACATGCAGAAGAAGCACGTGTCGAACATCAAGTGGACGCCCGGCAAGGCGACCGTTGGTATCGGCATGGGCAAGTCCATGTACGAGTGGATCAAGGCGGCCTTCGACAAGGGCTACGTGACCAAGAACGGCACGTTCACGTCCGCCGACTTCGACTACAAGGCGCAGTCGCAGCTGACGTTCTTCAACGCGCTCATCACGGGCGTGACCTGTCCCAAGCTCGACGGTGCGAGCAAGGAAGCCGCCTACTTCGACGTCGAGTTCGAGGCCGAGCAGGTCCGCTGGGCCAAGGGTGGCGGCGAGATCATCAAGGGCAAGGTCGGCCCGAAGCAGAAGGCGTGGCTGTGCTCGAACTTCCGCGTCGAGATCGGCGCGCTCCCCTGTAACCGCATCGCCACGGTGGATACGTTCACCTGGAAGTGCGCCGTTGCGTCGGACCAGATCGGCATCTTCCGCGAGCCGACGAAGCACCCGGCCAAGGTCGTCACGCCGGACATCAAGTTCAGCATCTCGTACGCCGATCACCAGGCGTGGGCCGACGCGGCTCGCAAGTGGTTCGTCGACGGTTACCACGAGGAGAAGGACGAGATGACGGGCCGCATCGTGTTCCTCAACCCGAACATGAAGGACGAGCTCGGCTCGATCGATCTCATGGGCCTCGGCTTCAAGAGCTTCACGGACGAGCCCGCTGAAGCGAACTCGGAGAAGATCAAGCGCTTCACCGTCGAGATGTACTGCGAAGGCATGAAGTTCAACCTGAACTACACGGATATGTGAAAG
>JAYUYE010001190.1:0-6360 GCA_043752985.1 Myxococcales bacterium | reverse complement strand
TCTCGCTGGGGTACATTTCGGTCCCTATGCCACTGCCGAGGGGCCGATGGCGGAGGCGCTCTGGCCTCTGGTTCCCGATCACTCGGTGACGCTCGTCGATCGCGGGTTTCTGTCGGCTCGAACGCTCATCGGTCTTGAGCGTGGCGGAATAGAACGTCACTGGCTAACACGCGCCCGGTCGGACCTCGCGCACACGCGCATCGAGCGGTTTGCCGCTGGCGACGAGCTCATCGAGCTGAACGTCTCCAGCGAAGCGCGACGCAAGGACCCTTCGATGCCTGCCACGTGGCGCATGCGCGCAATCCGCTACCAGCGGCGTGGCTTTGCCCCGCAGCTGTTGCTCACGTCTCTACTCGATCCCGAGCGCTTCCCGGCCGCCGAGATCGTCGCCCTGTATCACGAGCGCTGGGAGATCGAGCTTGGCTACAACGAGGTCAAGCGCGTGATGCTACGGCGCGAGGAGTCGACGCGTAGCAAGAGCCCGCGGGGCGTGGCTCAAGAGCTGTGGGGACTTGCGATCGCCTACAACCTAGTGAGGTATGAGGCCGAACGTGTGGCCGAGCAGGCTGGAGTACCCCCTGTTCGGATCAGCTTCGTCGCAGCCCTCACATTTATAGAATCAGCACTTCGGTCGTGGGGCACCGACAACCTGGGGCGCGCACCCCAGCGCCTCATCAACCTCCGCGAGGACCTTAGCCACTACGTGCTGCCTGAACGCCGATCTCGCAGCTACAAACGCGAGGTCAAGATCAAGATGAGCAACTACCCGCGCAAGAGGCCGGTCATTTCCTCGGCGAGGAAACGCGCTAAGTGACCAGCATTGCGTCTAGGGTCGGGTAGCGTGCTGTCGCGGATCACGCTGGCGAGAAATCGGCAGCCCATCATCTCCCCGTCTCGACACGCTTGCTCGAGTAACGGGACCGCTTTTGCGAGGTCCTGCGGGACACCTTTTCCGGTCGCGTAGATCGCGCCGAGGTTGGCGCAACCGTGACTTTCCTTGAGGTCACATGCGCGCCTCGCCATCTCGAATCCGCGGGTTGCATCCTGCTTCACCCCGGACCCGTTCTGGTACGCGATCGCGAGGGCGTCACACGCAGCCCCGACGCCAGCGTCACACGCTTGCGTGTTGAGCACCGCGGAGCGAACCGGATCCTTCGCGACGCCATGACCGAGCGCGTACAGCAGCGCCAGACTCTTGCAGCCCTCGGATTCCTTCGCGTCGCATGCCTTACGGTACAGCGCGACCGCGCGAACGTAGTCCCGGGTAACGCCGGTCCCCGTCTCGTACTGGATCCCGACCTCGTTGCACGCGAGCCCGTCACCACGATCACACGCGGCCTGGTCGAGCTCCTTTGAATCGCGCCCGGGGGCGCTCGCCGTCACCGGCCCTGGCGGAACACACGCGGGCTTCGAAGCGGCGGCTTGCGCGATCGTCGCCGGGCGGGTGCTCGGCTTCTCGGCCGCGCGATCGGAGCAGCCGACGGTCGCGAGCAAAATTAACCCGAGCAGTCCGCGGGGGGCCAACATCCGAGCCGGACCCTATCACCGCTCTTTTGCTTCGAAGCCTCTCCGGTGACTCGCCAAAACAAAACGGCCTCGCATCGCTGCGAGACCTTTCCGTTTCCTGGTGGAGGCCAGGGGGAGGTCGAACGACTGGCGAGACCTCTGGAGTGCGACTATTGCGGCGCCCAACAATCACGCGATGTTGCGTAGTCGTCCGTTCCCCAACCTGGATTCTCCGTCGAGGATCGGGAGAACGGTGGCGGTCGCGCCGGCAAGCATCTCGTCGAAGGACTCACCGGCCGTCGTTACGCGGTACGCTGACAACATGCAGGCGCTCAAGGTTCAGGTGAAGAACGGTCGACTCGTCGTCGACGAACCAACCGACCTGCCAGAGGGTGCCGAAGTCGAAGTTGTCGTGATCGACGACAAGCTAACGACCGAGGAACGGGCAGAACTGCACGCCTCGCTGGACCGTGCGTTGGACGACTCCGAGGAGGGTCGATGCATGGATGCCGGGGAGTACCTCAAGCAGTACAGGGCGGGTCGTGCAGATCGTCCTGCTCGCTGAGGCTCAGCGGAGGTTTGAAGTGGAGGACGAATGGTGGCGCGAACATCGTGACGCCAAGGAACTCTTCGTCGACGAGTTCGAGCGGACACTCGACTTGCTGAGATCGACGCCCGAGGTCGGTCAGATCTACCGTCAAGCGCGGAACAAGTTGATCCAGCGCGTGCTCATGAAGAAGACTCGCTGCCACGTCTACTACTTCCATGATCGCGAGCACGCGCTCGTGGAGATCCATTCGATCTGGGGCGCGGCTCGAGAACGAGGGCCGACGTTGTAGCGACGCGAGTCCTCATTGAGGGGGCTCGAACCGCGACCTCTAGAGTCGGGGGAACGGCTGGCCGCGCACCGAGACAAGAAGGCCTCGCATCGCCTGCACTTGCGGGGGGCTCGATCCGGGACATCTAGAATCGGGGGAACGGTGCGCACCGAACCGAAAAACAAAAGGCCTCGCAGCGCTGCGAGACCTTTCCGTTTCCTGGTGGAGATTAGGGGGAGGTCGAACGACTGGCGAGACCTCTAGAGTGCGATTATGGCGGCGCCGAGCAATCACGTGAGGTTGCAGCGGCGTTTGTTCCGCACGGTACGAATCACCGTCGAGGAATCTGCGGAACGGGCGCGTTGTTGACCCACCGAGCGGGAGGCCATGCACGAGCCCATCGACGACACCGGGCGTCGGGGCTATTCTTGAGACGTGACCGCCGCTACGCAGGCTCTCCTCGAGCAAGCTCTTCGCCTCACGGTCGAGGAGCGCGCGGAGCTGGCCGACGCGTTGCTACGCGCGGACGGAATTGCGGACGCCGATCCATCGCTGAGCGATGAGGAGCTTGCACGGGTCTGGCGCCCTGAGCTCGATCGTCGTCGCGCGGAGATCGAGCGTGGTGAGGTGCAGACGGTGGATGCGCGTACTGCGATCGACGAGATGCGCGCCCGGCTTCGGTCCGGCGCTCGGTGAGCAAGCGCACTCGTTTCAACTCCGACGCGGCCTGGGAGCTCGAGGATGCCGCACGACGTGTGGATCGAGCGAGGCCGGGCTGGGGCGATAAGCTCTATGGTGAGGCGTTCGAGGCGATTGACCACATCGAGCGCGACTCGGAGGCTTGGCAGGTATCGACGGATCCGGCGACGAGCGCCGGTTCGTGCTTCGTCGGTTAAGGTGCGTTTTGGTCTACCTCGAGATGGAGACCGAGATCGTGATCACTGCCGTCGTGTACGGCGGCCGCGAGCCTGGCTACTGGCGCGGTCGCTAGCTGTCAAGGGTTGGTGCCAGCGGGCGGACGATGTCGAGATCGAAGGTGATGGCGCACGAGGGACTGCAGTACGAACAGACCGCGAGTTCGTCCATGAGCTGGCGGGGTCTTGCGGAACGTTCGCGGACGCAAGTCGTTGGGGATTCAGGGCACCTCCAGATCTGCGGAACGGCGCGCACCAAACCGAAAAACAGAAAGGCCTCGCATCGCTGCGAGACCTTTTTGGTTTCGGCGAACCGCGGGCGGCGTCGGACACGGTACGCTCACTGCGTGGGGACACGAGCGCTAACCCTGGAAGAGCTGCGCGCGATGGTGGGGGCACTCGATCCCGACGTGCTCGCTGCCGAAGGAGACGTCGATCGAACCTTGATCACGCTCTCGCTGGAGCGCTCGCCCCTCGAGCGGGTGCGCTTCGCGCAGCAGATGCTCGAGACCCTTATGAGGTTCAGGCGTGTCGAGCCCTCGGGTCTCTGATACCGCCACACTGGTGCGGCTCCTTGTCGAAGGGGAGGTCGAATTCATCGTGGTCGGAATGTCGGCGGCCGTGTTCCTTGGCGTCCCCGCGACAACGCTAGACCTCGACATCGTCCACCGCCGTACGTCCGACAACATCGAGCGCCTGCTGAAGCTGCTGGGGAGCATCGGGGCGTATTACCGCCACGACCTCGCGAACCGTAGGCTGTCCCCGACCGCCGAAGCGCTCGCCGGGCACGGACACCAGAACCTTCAAACCAACTACGGTCCGCTGGACCTCCTGTGTCAGCTTGACGAGCTCGGTTACGAGGAACTACTGCCGCGAACGATCCTCGTCGAGGACGGGTCTCTCTCTCTTCGTGTGCTCGATCTTCCGACGTTGATCGAGGTGAAGACGAAAGCGGCACGTCCCAAAGACAAGCTCGCACTGCCATTGCTGCTGGCGACACTCGAAGAGCGCGACAAGCAGAAGCGATAGGTGATTCGCTGGTTCCTCGGTGTTGTCTTGGTCGCAGCGGCGTGCGGAACACCATCGAGCACGCCTGCGGACGCAAGCACAGCCGGTGATGGATCGAATGGCGATGGGTTGAGTCCGGATGGCGGTGTTGACGCGCAGGAGGCGGATGCCGCGATGGGCGTGCTCTCTCCCGAGCCTGCCGATCCGGTGAGCCTGCCGTGCAGCGGCCTGCTCGGATTTCCGGGGGTCCCAGCGATGGATCCCGGAAACGTGCAGCCGGGAAGCTTTCAGATCGTCGACTTCGACGCCGACGGGATTCCGGACATCGTTTTCTCCGACTCTCAGAACGTCAAACTCGTTCGCGGCACGGGGAACGGGACATTTGGTGTCGCGACCGTGCTCATGCCGACTTCCAGCGGATTCCATGTCGCCGACGTGAATGTCGACGGCAGACCCGATCTGGTGTTTGCCAGCTTTCAGCAAATCACAGTTGTGTTGAACAACGGCAGTTCGGGATTTGCAACGCCACAATCCTCCGCGACCACCTTCAGCTTCGAAGCGTCAGAGCTCAGCGACCTGAATGGTGACGGCAGACCCGATATCGCAGGGCTCGCAGTCTCAGGCGAGGTTGCCGTGCTCCTCAACACCGGCAGCGCATTCGGCGCTGCGCACGTCTACCCCAACGGACATCAGGGTTCGTTCGATTTTGCCATCGGTGATCTGACGGGCGACAGCCGGCCCGATCTGGTCGTTGCGAGCGCAGCTGGAACGGTGAGTGTGCTTGCGAATCTGGGCGACGGAACGTTCGCAGATCGGGTCGTGTACAGCGACACCGCTCCTCCGTGGGGCATCGCGCTGGGCGACATGAACGGCGATGGAAGATTGGATGTAGTCGTCGGCACGTCCGACATCCTCGGCGACTCGAACGTGACTGTGATGCCCAACCTGGGTGCCGGAATTCTTGGCTCGGGCTCGACCTTCTCGACGGGCGGGATTGCGGGGGGCGAGCCGCGCGTCCTCGCGGTCGCTGACGTCAATGGCGACGGAAAGATGGATGTCGGGGCCGCCCAACTGCTCAATGATGGCGCGAGCCTGCTGCTCGGGAACGGCGCCGGACAGCTGGGCACTCCGATCGTTCTGGACATCGACCACTATGCCGGGGCGATCGCGTTCAGCGATCTCGATGGAGACACTCGGACGGATCTGGTGCTCCTCAACGGACCCTCGATCACGCCATACCTGAACAACGGCACTTCAAGCGTCTACGACCAGCGGGACCACTATCGGTTCAACGTCTCCATGGGGATGCGGGGCGCTCCCATGGTGGACCTCGACGGGAACGGACGGCCGGACCTGATCGGCATGGGAGAGCCGCTGGCCGGTGGTCCATCGTCCGCGCTCGTCGTCACGCGACTCGCGAACACCACCGGTTCGTTCGTCTCGACCAGCACGACATATCTTTCGGAAATCTCAACCTATCGGTCTGCGGTCACTGACATCGACAACGACAATCGCCAAGATCTTGTGGTGCTCGGGGTTGGAACCAGCGGCGCCGCAGGGCGTACGCTGTTCAACACGGGCAACGGAACGCTGACGATGGCGGCACCATTCGCCATGGTCGACTCGGGCGTCGGTTTCCGGATCGGTGACATCAACGGCGACGGCTGGAGGGACTTCGTCGTCATGTCGTCCTTTGGGGGCGCCGCTGCTAGTCACGTCCAGTACTATAGAGGCCTCGGAAACGGGCAGTTCGCCGCCGGTACGGTGATCTGGACCGGCGAGGCGGTCACGGGTGTCGCGATTGCCGACCTCGATATGGACGGCAAACTCGACCTCGTGATCGACAACTACACGACCGCCGCCTATCGACGAGACATCCTTCGGGGCGTCGGCAACGGATCGTTTCATCCGCCGATCCACAACCAGGTCTCCGATATGTTCTCCAACCTCGACAGTCGTGACTTCAATGCCGATGGCAGGCCAGACATCGTTGGCTTCCATGGAGACCTGAACGTGATCTCTGTCGCGCTCGGCAACAGCAACGGCACCCTTGCCTCGCCGGTCTACTCGTCCGCGCCTGGCGTGTCGGCCGATCCTGTCTTCGCGGATTTCAA
>JAYUYE010001189.1:0-6364 GCA_043752985.1 Myxococcales bacterium | reverse complement strand
TCGAGATCGCGGCGGACGCCGCTCCCAAGGATGCGCGGCTGCGGGCTCATGTCGCGCTCGGTCACTACTACGGTGGCGACGCGGACAAGGCCGTCGCTTCCGCGCAGACCGCACTCGCGCTCGACGCGAAGCAGCCGTACGCCCGCTACATCATGGCCGAGGTCGCGATGCACAAGAACGATGCGGTCAAGGCGAAGGCTCTGATCATCGAGCTCATCAGCGACGGTCACGACAACTACGACCTGCGGTCACGGCTCGCGCAGATCGCGCAGACCGAGAACAACACCGCCGAGGTCGAGAAGCAGCTGTGCGCCGCGAAGAAGCTCGACCCCGAGCGCAGCTATCCGTACCAGGAGCTGTCTCAGCTCTACAAGAAGGCCGGGAACACGCAGAAGTCGCTGACCGAGCTCGAGCACTACGCCTTCCTCGAGCAGATGGAGCTCGCGCCGCTCAAGGAGCTGATCGCCGAGTACACGAAGCTCGCGATCTGGCCCAAGGTGAAGACCTACGCCGAGATGGCGATGTTCATCGCACCGCATGACCCCGAGGTGCTCGCGGCGCTCGGCAAGTCGGCGATGGAGACTGGCGACAGCGCGAAGGCGCTGTTCACCTACGACACGATGCTGCTGCTCAAGCCGGCGCCGCGGCGACCAGCACTCGTCCACGTCGGGCGCGCGAAGGCGCTGCTCAAGCTCGGCAAGAAGGCCGAGGCCAAGGCGGCGGTCGCGCTCGCGGCGAAGACCGAGCCGGAGCACCCCGACGTCCTCGAGCTGCAGAAGCTGAAGTGACCCGTCAGCTGACGAGCAAACGCTGCATCGTATCGATGACCTGACGAAGGCGCATCGGCTTGTCGAGGAAGATGTTCGCGCCGGCTTCGAGCGCAGAGCGGCGCGCCGATTCTCCACCGGCAGAGACGGCGATGATCGGCAGCTCGCTGAGGCCGAGCTCGCCGCGCGCCTGCTGGATCACGCGTGGGCCGTCCATGATCGGCAGATAAACGTCGATGATCAGCGCGTCGAACTTCTCCCGGCGGAGGAGCTCGATCGCCGCGCGGCCATCCTCGACGGCGCGGAACACGAAGGACACGCCGCCGAAGTCGCGGCGCGCCGAGCCGCGCAGGCCCTCGGTGATCAGCTGGGCGACGTGCTTGTTGTCCTCGACGACGAGCACGCGGAACAGCCGCGACACGGTCTTCGGATCGCGCGTGCGGACCTTCTCGATCAACGCAGCGAGCTGAACGCTCGCGGGCCCAGCCTCGAACTCGATGCCGGCACCTGCGTCGCCTTCGCTGTTTCCGGCGCCGCGCTTCCAGCGCACCACGCCTTCGATCGCGATCGGCTCGAGCAGTCCGGGAAAGCTGAGCACGAGCTGCACCCGCGTTCCGATCGGCAGCTCACGCGTGGTCGCCACGAACGTCCCGCCGGACGACAGGTTCTCGGTGAAGTCACCGACCAGATCATCAGCGCCCTCGTATTCGACAAAGAGCGTGACGGGCTCTCGGTTGTCTCGCCGTTTCTCGTCGTCGGACATCTCGCGGGTACATGATCTCAGGCCGTCCCGCGGATCGCAAGGAAGTGGTTCAGCCGCGAGCGGCGGGGACACGCACGGTGAAGGTCGTCCCCCGGCCAACCGCGCTGCTGACATCGAGGTCGCCACCATGGTCGCGCACGATCTGCTGGGTCAGGGCGAGCCCCAGGCCACTGCCGCTGTCCTTGGTCGAGAAGAACGGGTCAAACAGGCGCGGCAGGACATCTGCCGGAATTCCGACACCATCGTCCTCGACCTCGATGGCGACGCGATCCCCGTCGCGACGCGTGCGGAGCGTGACGCGGCCGCCGCCCTTGGCCGCCACGGCCTCGGACGCGTTACGCACCAGGTTGATCAAGCATTGCCGGATCTGGCCGGCATCGATCAGGCCGATCGGATCGTCGCTGGCTAGCTCGGTGGTCAGCGCGACCTTCTTGCCTGCAAGATCCTCGCGGACGAACGACGCGAGTGCGGCGACCATCGGGTTCACCGGCTCGTGCGCGACTTTTGGCTTCGGCAGGCGCGCGAACGCGAGGTACTCCTCGGTGATCGCGGTGAGCCGGTCGACCTCGCGATGGATCGAGCGGCACAATCCGCGCGCCTCATCGGCGTTCGGCACCTCGAGCAGCTCCTCTTCGATCAGTTCGGTGTTGAGGCCGATCGACGACAGCGGATTGCGGACCTCGTGCGTGATCATCGCGGCCATCTTGCCGACCGCGGCGAGCCGCTCGGAGCGGACGAGCTCGCGCTCGCGCTCCTCGACCGCACGTCCCATCGAGTTGAACTCGCGCGCGAGATCCGCGACCTCGGACGGGCCGCGCTCCGGGATCCGGCTCGCGTAGTCGCCTGCGGCGATTCGCCGTGCACCATCGCGGAGGCGGCGTAGCGGGCGGAGCGTGATCACGACCCACACCGTGATCACGACGCCGAGGAGGACGGCGGCGAGTCCGAGATAGATCGTCCGGAGCCGGAGCGTCGCTTCGTTCTGTTCCAGCGCGTAGGTCGTCCTGCCAACGTAGCCATCGAGCTGCTCTGACAGCGCGTTCGCCTTGAGCGAGAGCTTGCGCTCCTCGTTGCGGAGCTTGCCGAGCGCCTCGAACGCGAGCTTCTGCTTGCCGTCCCAGGCCGCCTCGGGCCCGAGCGGCGGAGCCGCGAGAAGGTCGTCATACAGTGGCGCGACCGCCGCGACGGAGCTCTCGAGTGCTTCGAGGGTGGGGCGGGTGACGGCGAATTGTCGGGGATCCACGTCGACCAGCTGCTCGACCGAGTCGAGCGTCCTGCGTGTGCTCTTGAGCGCACGATCCCGGATCGTGCGGGAGCGCGTCAGCGCCATCCGGGCGACCTGCGCGTTCGACTCGTCGGTCAGCCGCTCCTCGAGGTAGTTGCGCAGATCCTCCTGACGGCGGGCGAGGTCCTTGGTCCCGAGCGCCAGCGGCACGTAGCCTTTGCCGATGACGATCACCTGCTCCTCCACCTTGGTCATCTGGTAGACGACCAAGGCGGTGATCACACCGAACGTCACCGTGAGCGCGGCAAAGCCGAGGAGAATCCGCGCCGACAGGGTGCGCATGGGGGGTGGGACCTACACCGTAACCTGCGCCGATCCGGCAAGCCAACAGGGTTCAGCCGGAGAGGGTACCCGTGTATACTGCGACCTCGAGGTTCTCCAATGACGCGTGCACTTTCTGCGAGTTGGCGGTTGATGGCTATGTGGCTGTCGGCGTTGTTTCTGATCGCGCTGACCGGCTCGACCGCCCTCGCGAACAAGCCCACCGTGGCGATTCTCGGTCTCGAGGTCGTCGACCCCAGCGGCATCGACGCCACATCCACGTCGGTCGCGCGTGACCTCACCGAAGGGCTGCGCGCACGGGCCAAGGCCGGCACCGGTCCCTATCAGCTCGCGATCGGCAGCGACAAGGAGCTGATCGACGAGAAGCTGATCCACAACTGCGACGAGTCGATCGGCTGCATGGCCGAGATCGGCAAGAACCTCGGTGCGAACTACCTGATCTATGGGCGGCTCGAGAAGAAGCCGGAAGGCTACGTCGTCACGATCAACCTGCTCAACGTCGACAAGAAGAAGATGGAGAAGGCGAAGTCGCCGCTCACCATCACGCAGAAGGAACCTGCCGCGATCGCGACCGCGGCGCGCAAGGCCTACAACGATCTGACCGGCACGACGGAGCTCGGCACGCTCGTCATCACGGCGAATGCAGAGCGCGGCACGGTGCTCCTCGACGACGAGGTCAAGGGCAACCTCAACTCCGGTACCATCACGCTGACCGGCCTCAAGGAAGGCCGCTACCGGCTCGCGGTCGAGGCGGACGGCTATCAGCGCAGCCAGGAGATCGTCGTCACGATCCGCAGCGGCGAGAGCGCCACGCAGCAGGTCACGCTCGTCGCCGGCAAGAAGGACGACCTCAAGCACGAGTACACCGGCACCACGTCGGCGAGTAAGTCGAACATCTGGAAGCCGATCTTCGGCGTCACGCTCGCCGCGGGCGTCGGCCTCGGCGGGTTTTCCCTGTACTCGTGGCTCGAGTGGAGGAAGGCCAAGGACAGCATCACCCTCGTTGACCCCCAGCCGAAGGTCGGGGACAAGGACTGCAGCGGTGGAAAGTTCACCGAACCGCGTGGAGGCGAGGACCTCGACACGGACCAGGTCACGGCGATGCGGCGGGCCTGCCGGTACCTTAACTACAACATCAAGTCCGGCATCGCGGCAGGTGCAATCGGCGTCCTCGTCGTCGGTTCCGCGTACATGGCTTTCTTCCGGGGCAGCTCCGAGACGCGGCCGGCACCCGCGCCCGGAACCGCCTCACGCCGCGTGCGCAAGAAGCCGCAGTTCTCGGTGACGCCGGTTGTGTCGGTCGATGGTGGCGGCGCTACGTTTCAGATCGACTGGTGAGCGCCGTGATTCGCGTCCTCCTTGCCGTCGCGCTGATCGCGCTGGCGTCGACGTCGGCGCTCGCGAAGCCAAAGATCGCGATCCTCGGCATCGAGGTGACCGGTTCGGTCGACCAGGCGGCAACGAACGTCGCGCGCGACCTCACCGAGGGCATGCGCCAGCGGGCGAAGATTAGCAGTGGCCCCTATCAGCTGGCTCCTGGCAGTGATCGCGAGCTGATCGACGAGAAGGTCATCAAGCAGTGCGAGACGGAAGAAGCGAGCTGCATGTCCGAGATCGGCAATGACATCGAGACCGATGTCCTCGTCTACGGCAAGCTCGAGAAGGACGGCGGCGGGTTCCAGGCGACGATCATCATGCTCGACGTCAGGAAGCGCACAACGATGAAGCGCACCTTCGTAATGGTCGCGCCGGGCGCCAACGGAGACGTGGTTCGTGAGATCGCCAAGAAGGCCTATCAAGAGCTCGCGCCGACTGCGTCGGCCGGCGCCAAGCTCGTGATCACCGCGAACGTCGAGTCCGGAAGTGTGTTCGTCGACGACGAGCTACGCGACACCCTCTCGGATGGGCGCGCGACCCTGACGTTGCCGGAGGGCCGCTACCGGATCGCGATCGAAGCCGATGGTTACAAGCGCAAGGAGATCACGGTCAAGCTGAGCGACGACGACAAGACGACCGAGACGTTCGCGCTGAAGAAGAAGAGCGCCGCCGACAGCGGGGGTGGCATCGATCCGTGGAAGCCGATCTTCGTTGTTTCGTTCATCGGCGCGGCGGGCCTCGGCGTCTATTCGTACCTCGAGCACCTCAAGAAGCAAGACGCGGCCACCGGACTCATGGGCACCGGGCCTGGTGGTGATCCGATCAACCAGGGTGACTGCGGCGAGACGGTGACGACGCCGACGCGGGACAAGTTCGACGCCACCTGCTCCCACTACAAGAGGCATCTCTACACGTTCATTGCGGCCGGCGGCGTCGGCGCGGTCGCGCTGGTCTCCGGGTACATGGGGTTCTTCCGGTCGCACGACAAGCCGTCGACCACCGCACAGCGGCGAACGGCCGGGGCATCGATCGCGATCACGCCGACCCTCACGCCGCACGGCGGCGGAGCGACGCTGCAGTTCCAGTGGTAGCAGTCGTGCTAGGCATCTAGCGTGGCTGCCGACGACGTTCCACCTGACGCGCATGGTGATGTGCCGCGAGCCGACGTCCACCTGACGGACGTCCCGAAGGCCGCCGGCGGTCTCGGCGCGCTGTGGGCGACGGCGCGTCACCTGCAGCGCGACTCGGGTCTCGTGCGCAGCACGCGCACGCTCCTCGCGATGAACCAGCCCGACGGCTTCGATTGCCCGGGCTGCGCATGGCCCGAGCCGGCCGCAGCACACCGCTCGCGCCTCGAGTTCTGCGAGAACGGGGCGAAGGCGATCGCCGAGGAGACCACCACCAAGCGTGCGACCCCCGACCTGTTCGCGGAGCTCAGCGTCGACGAGCTGCGCCTGCTCTCGGACTTCGAGCTCGGTCAGCTCGGCCGACTCACCCACCCGCTGATTCTCGAGGGCCGCCATTACCGCCCGCTCTCCTGGGACGACGCGTTCGCGTTGATCGCCACCGAGCTCCACGCTGCTGGCCCCGATCGCAGCATGTTCTACACCTCGGGACGCACGAGCAACGAGGCCGCGTTCCTCTACCAGCTCGTCGGCCGGATGTTCGGAACCAACAACTTTCCGGACTGCTCGAACATGTGCCACGACTCGAGTGCCGTCGCGCTCTCCGAGGTCGTTGGGGTCGGCAAGGGGACGGTCTCGCTCACCGACTTCGATCACGCCGACCTGATCTTCATCGTCGGCCAGAACCCGGGAACCAATCACCCGCGCATGCTGACCACGCTGCGTGAAGCTGCTCTGCGTGGGGCGACCATCGTCGCGGTCAACC
>JAYUYE010001188.1:0-2510 GCA_043752985.1 Myxococcales bacterium | reverse complement strand
ACCGGACGGCGTGCGCCGCTGCGGGAGGGTGATCTTGCCGGACCGCGGCGCATGCGCCGATTCTGACGACGCGGAAGGCCCCGCACTTCCAGCAGCCGGGCGCTCCGACGGATCCGTCTTGCAGCCCGCGACCAGAGCGAAGGATGACACGAGCGCGAGGAGGAGCTTCACGTCCTGTGGTTACAGCAAGTCGCGAGCTCGCGCGCAAGTGCTCGTTTGCGCCACGTACCGGGCGCTGAGGATCAGCGTCGCGAAGTTCCAGAACATCAGCTTCGAGAAAAGCTCGAGGCGCTGCTGAAGATAGGCGCGGCCCTCGAGTGCACTGAGCCAAACACCTGCTCGAAGGTTGCGACGTGACGCGGCCGACTCGGTCACGGCGCTCGCGCGATCCACAACACGTGGCGAGCACCGCTGCCCGAGCGCGGCGCCACCTTGTGTTGCTCGACCACGAACCCGACACCCGTCAGCCGTCCCGTGAACGCCGGATCGTCCTCGACCGACCACACGGCGAGCACTCCCTTTGCGACCAGCGCATGCCGCGCGCGCTTGAGCCCGGGTGCGCCGTAGAGGGCCGCGTTCCCTGGAGCCGTGAATGCATCGGGGCCGTTATCGACGTCGAGCATGATCGCCTGGTAGACGCCCTCCGCGTCACCGATCAGGCGCGCGACATCGACGAGCTTGACCGTGACGCGCGGATCATCGAGCGGATGTCCGGCGAGGTGCGCGAGCGGTCCACGATTCCACTCGATGACCTCCGGCACGAGCTCGGCGATCTCTACCCGTGCATCCGCGGCAAGTGCACCGAGCGCCGCGCGCGCGGTGAAGCCCATGCCCAGCCCACCGATCAGCACGCGCACTCCAGGCTGCTCCGAGAGGCGCTTGCACGCGAGCGTGGCCAGGAGCTCCTCCGATTGGTGCGCACGACTGTTCATCAGCTCCGCGCCGCGCAACCGGATCGCAAATTCCACGCCCCGGCGGCTGAGGACGAGCTCCCCGCCGGGAACTCGTGCGCGAGCGAGCTCTTGCCACGGCACCACGGCGGACATCGTAGCGCCTGATCGGGTAGCATCGGTACGCGGTGGTTGACGATCTACGAGCATCGGCGCCCGGAGCCGTGCCGTCTCGCGAGGAGCTCGCGCGGGTGGTCGGCGGCGGCGAGGGCAAAGCCCTCTCGCGGCTCCACATCTTGCTCGGCCGCCTCGACCCCCATCACGAGCACCAGGACCAGCTCGACGCGGTCGAGAATCTCGGACGCTTCATCGTGGCGGGCCCGGCCATACCGACCGCCGGCGACGAGGCGAGCGCTCGACTGCTGCTGCTCGTCGAGGTGCTCGAGCGGGTCGCCACGGTTCGCGAACGGTTTCAGGCGACGATCCATTCGGTCCTCTCGAAGACCCGCGGCATCAAGCTGTTCGGCGAGGTCGGCATGCCGAACGCGCGCGGCCTCCTCGCGGAGACCTCCGATCGGTTGGCGCGCAAGCTCCTCCCCGAAGCCCCGGCACCGCACGAGCTGTGGATGCTCGCCGGCAAGATCATCCGCAAGGTCAGCGACCTCGACTGGCTAAGTAGCCCGGGCGTGGATGCGCTCCTGTACCGGCTTGCCGTCGTGGGCGGTACCGCGTGGGAGCCGATGCGCGGCTCGATCGTCGATGCGATCAGCATGATCACCACGCGCATCGCGGCGCTCGGCATGGCCGAGGCGTTCCGAACGCGAACCTCCGTCAGCGGCGTCCGCGACTCGCCGCTCTATCACCTCACCCGCGCACGACCGGGGGAGATGCCGCCGCTGATCGAAGCGTCGCGCCGGTTCCTCGACCATGTGCGCGTCGCCCTCGAAGAGCGCGGCGTCTCGATCGATGTCGTGTACTCGATCGACTCGATCGAGCGCGGCCTCAATCGCATCGAGCTGCTGCTGCCGTTCGCGGATCCGAACGACGAGATCGAGCCGACGTACGAGATCCGTGCAGTGATCGCGGCGGTCGGGCGCGGACTCGTCGGAGCACGCAGCTTCACGCAGCTGATGAGCGACAACCTGCGCCTGCTCGCGCGCAAGGTGATCGAGCGCGCCGGCCGCACCGGCGAGCACTACGTGACGTCGTCGCGGCGCGAGTACTTCAAGATGCTGTTCTCGGCGATGGGCGGCGGCGTGCTCACCGTCGGCACCATGATGGCGAAGTTCCTCGTCAAGTGGCAGCACTTTCCGCTGTTCATCGACGGCCTGATGTCGTCGTTCGTGTACGCCGGCAGCTTCCTCGCGATGCAGCTGCTCGGGTTCACGCTCGCGACCAAGCAGCCGTCGATGACCGCGGCTGCGCTCGCCGGAACGATTCGAGATCGCGCCGGACCTGGGCGACTCGACGAGCTCGTCCCGCTGATCGCACGGATCGCCCGTTCGCAGTTCGCGGCTGCCGTCGGGAACATCTCGGCCGTGATCGTGACGGCGATGCTCGTCGACTTCCTGCTCCGGAAGTATCAGGGCGAACCGTTCCTGACGGAGAAGGATGCGATCA
>JAYUYE010001187.1:0-6367 GCA_043752985.1 Myxococcales bacterium | reverse complement strand
GAGCTTCGACGTGCGCTCGCTGTTCGGCTCGGGCCTGTCTGCGACGTATCTCGCCGGTCTTCTCGCTCCGCAGTTCTACGAGATGGACGTTGCCGGTGCCGCGACCTCGCCAATGTGGGCGTCGTGGGGCGCTGCCGATGCGATGTCTGCTCCGATCGAGCGTGAGCGCGAGGCGCCGAGCTTCGATGCGACGTACGTCGCGCCTGATGTCGACGTCGAGCGCATGCGCGCGATTCCCGGGATGGCCGAGCTGATCGAGTCCGGCGCTGTGCCGTCGGGTGCGACGCCGTACGCCGCTGGCGCGACGTCGTACGCCGCGGGCTCACCGGCATCCGCGGCTGCGATGGCCGCCGCAATGGAGCCGCTGACGACGCTGCGCACCGCGCTGCTGTCATGGACGATGACGATGGAGTCTTCCGCGACTGGCGCGCAGACGAGCTACGTCGACGCACCGTCGATCTCGACGAACCAGAGCGCCCCGATCACCACGGCTGCCGCGCGCGCGATGATCGAGTCGATGAGCCTGCCGATGATCGGCGGCGACGCGAGTCCGGCGGAGCGCATGGCTTCGTGGGGCGCTCCCGGCATGCTCGCCGAGCGTGCGCAGGACTGGTCGGTAGCGCAGGAGCGCTCGGCCTCGGATCTTTCGCTCGACTTCGTGACGCCCGAGCTCGTGCTCGCGGCGCGCGTCTACGGCCTCGGTCCGGCCGAAGCGGCGCAGGCTGCCCGGCTCGCGATCGCAGGCCCGGGTCACCTCACCGCGATGGCGGGCGCTGTCGACCGCACGTTCGTGCAGGCGATGGCGATCGAGGCGGATCGCCGCGAAGGCCGGATGGCTGGTTCGTCGGGATCGTACGGTTCGTCGGGATCGTCGGGTTCGGTCGCGTCGGGAAGTTCGGCTGGCTCCTCGCCGTCGAGCTACTCGTCCACGAGCGCGAGCGGGATGTCGAACAGTGACCTTGCAGCGATGTCGCCGGCGCAGCGTGCGGCACTCACGACCGCATATCCAACCGTGAGCGGCGACGTCGCGCTCGTCGAGTCGGGCATGCTGCAGCGCTATTCGTCGCCCGGAGCGGCTTTCGGTGTCGAGCGGCGTGCTCCGCGTGGTGCCTTCCTGTGGCCGTCGGCGACCGTTGCTGCGCTCGGCCTCAACGCGGCGTCCCCTGACGGCCAGCAGTCAATGCCGCTCGCGGCACTCGAGCTGCTCGCCGCCCAGGCAGTCGCCGAGATCGGAACCTACGCCGCGCTCGGCGAGTACCCGTCTGCGATGGGTGGATCGGTCTCGGCCGGCGAGGCTGGCGAGAGCGCTCCACGTGGCGAGCTCGGTTCTGCAGTCCTCGACACCTCCAGTGGCGATCGCCGCGCGTCGATGAATTCGATGACGATGCCAAACCTCGGTGGCGCGACCGCCGCGTCTGCCATCAGCGAGCCCGGTGAGGCCGATGTCCTCAGCGCAGCCGCCGCGCTGATCCCCACGTCGCGCCGCGCGCGGTTCGATGCGCTCTACGTTGCACTCAGTCAATCGTCGACCGGGCGCACCTGGTCGCCGGCATCTCGCGCGGCTCGCGCACTCGCGCTCGCGGGTCGCGGCGACGATGCGCCGACGTCCTCATACGAGCGTGCGGCGACCGCGTGGGATGTCCTTCCGGTCGTCTACGCGACCGACGGCATGATCCACAGCAGTGGCGGTGCGGACTCCACGCCGATGTCGACCGGCAGCGCGCACACGTACGCGCTGGCGCGCGCGGCTCGTGCTGGCGGAGCGCGCGGTTCGCGTGCTGGCGGAACAGCGGGACGCGCGGGCGCACCGACGGATTTCGTCGAGCCGATGATCTCGGTCGATGGTCGCCCGGGCCTCGGCGCGCTGTCCGCACGCGCGGGTGAAGCGCTCGGTTCGTACGTGTCGCCGGCCGCCTATGCGTCGTCCTCGTCCTCGTCCTCGTCCTCGTCCTCGTCTTCCTACGCCGGCAGCAGCAGCGGCGGCGGTGGCGGTGGCAGCAACTCGCAGTCGTCGTACTCACAGGCACCGGCGGCTCGCGCTCCGTCCGCGGCGCAGGAGCTCGTACGTACCGGCCGCCGGTCGGGTCGACATGGCGGCGGCGAGGTCGAGATCCCGTCGTGGTTCGAGTCGGCCGCGCGCAAGATGCTCGAGGATCGCAGCGGCAACTCCGACGGCATCTCGATGGCCGAGCTCACCCTCGTCAACTCTGCGCCGTCGAGTCACATCGCCGCATCGACCCGCACGGCCTCCATCGCCACGTCGACCGTGACCCCGCAAGCCAAGCGGAAGTCGAAGGACGACGAAGAATCTCCCATCGACGTCGACAAGACGGCGAACGAAGTCTATCGCCAGATCTTGACGATGATGGACTCTGCACGGCTGCGTAACGGTCACTGAGGAGCCAACCGATGTCTTTTGAAAGCGCCAAATCCAAGCTCACGATCGCCACGCTCGACCCTCCTGACATGGAGGTCTCGGCGCAGTACAACCCGAGAGAACTCCAGATCGACAAGACAGTTCCCTGGACCAAGGTGAACCAGGCGAACCAGTCCGCGAGTGAGAAGGCGGAGGGCGGCATTCACCTCGAATTCACGGGGGCCGAAGGTCGCACGATGAGCGTCGAGCTCCTGTTCGACGGCTACGAGACCAACGGCAGCACGAAGAACGGCTCCGTGGCGTCGCTCGTCGGCAAGCTCGAGAAGATGTCATCGGTCATGACGCCCGACTCCAAGGATGAGAACAAGCGCCGTCCGCCGCGCGTCCAGGTCACCTGGGGCGACGGCGGCATGCCGAAGTTCAACTGCGTGATCGAGCAGCTCTCGACCAAGTACACGATGTTCTCGAGCACCGGTGTCGCGCTGCGAGCGACGTGCACCGTGAAGCTCAAGGAGGCCGACGTGGTTTCGATGGCGAAGGCAAAGTGATTCAATGGCAGCCGCCGCACCAAACGTAGACATCATCATCGGTGGGAAAGAGATTCCCGACGATCACATGCAGTCGTACGTCGTCGAGCGCGACATGTTCCAACCGGACATGGCGTCGATCGTCCTGACGAACCAAGGCGATGCCCACTCGGCCAGCGCGGTCGGCGACAAGGTCGAGATCAAGGTCGGAAAGAATTCCGAGTCGATCTTCAAGGGCGAGATCGTGGGAACGGAGCCGACATTTCGAGGCGGTGGCAAGACCACGATCTTGATCCGCGCGGTCAACAAGCTGCACTTGCTCGTCCGCAAGCGGCAGTCGATGACGTTCCAGGACAAGACCGACGAGCAGATCCTCAAAGAGGTCGTCAAGAGCGGCAAACTCAACCTCAAGTGGAAGCACGACAAGACGATCACGTACAAGCACGTGTATCAGCACAACCAGACCGATCTGGAGTTCCTGCGCATGCGCGCAGCTCGGCTCGGCTGTCACGTCTGGTGCGTCGGTGACGAGGTGTTCTGCCAGCAGCCGAACCTGAGCGCGAGCACCGGCGTCAAGCTGTCCGTCGACGAGCCTGGCGATGTGCAGCTGCGCTCGTTCGCGCCGCGCATCAACTCGGCGGCGATCGTGAAGAAAGTCACCGTCAAGGGCTGGAATCCCGAGACCAAGGAGCTGATCACCGGCGAGGCCCCGGCGAAGAGCTCACCGCTCGGACAAAAAAACGCCGCCAGTGCGTCCGGTGGTCACGGCCAGGAAGACTCGTTCACGGTCGACTCGCCGATCTGGAGCAAGGAAGAAGCCGGCGCTCTCGCCGCGGGACGGATGAGCGATCTGTCGCTGTCGTACATGACCGGCGAGGCCGAGTGCTCCGGTAGCGCCAAGTTCGATCTCGGTAAGACAGTCGAGATCAAGGCGAACGCGCGCGGCCAGGATCCGTTCAACGGCGGGTACTACATCATGGGCCTCACCCACCGCCACACGGTGCCGCGGGCATCGGACGGTGGCTTCGTCACGCTCCTCAAGCTCGCGCGCGACGCAGAAGGCGGATGATTGTCGCGCGCTGGCGGTCCCCCGAGCGAGTCACACGACAAACAACAGTTTGGCGTGTACTACGGCGTCGTCGCGCAGAACAAAGATCCCGAGAAGCTCAACCGGATCAAGGTCCGGTTGCCGTTCCTCGACGGTGGTGACGTTGACCAGTCGCACTGGGCGCAGCTCGTGACCCCGATGAACGGCCAGAAGTTCGGCTGGTACACGCTCCCCGATATCGATGACGCGGTGATCGTGATGTTCATCGCCGGCGATATGTCTCAGCCGGTCATCGTCGGCGGCGCGTGGAGCACGCCGGATCCGTCGCCCGAGCCGAACTCGGACGGCAAGAACAACTTTCGCGGGTACCGAAGTCGAACGGGCGCACGCCTGATCTTCGATGACTCCAAGAAGCCGAAGATCGTGTTCGCCGACAAGAAGGGCAAGCTGATGATCGGCATCGGCGCGTTCGAGAAAGACGGCGAGGGACCGAACATCTGCGCGGTCTACAAGCCGCCGATGTCCGGCAAGGAAGGCATCTCGTTCTCGTCCCTCGAGGCGGACGGGAAGCTCGAGATCACGTGCAAGGACGGCACGCTCCTCGTCGAGGCCGAGAAGGATATCAAGATCAGTACGAAGGAGACGATGGACGTCAAGGCAGGCAAGGACGTCTCCATGAAGGGCAGCTCTGCCGCCAAGTTCACCTCGAGCTCGCCCAGCAACTACGACGCACCGAAGATCAAAATCGGATGAGCTTCCTCTCGCCGCTCGAACAGAAATCGCCGTCCTCGACGAAGTCGCACAAGATGTGTGGCGTGCACTTGGCGATCGTTGCCGAGAACACCGAGGGCGACGGCAACCAGGGCGGCAAGGTCAAGGTGACGCTGCCGTGGCTCAACGAGGAGCAGAAGTCGACGTGGGCGCGGATCGCGGTTCCGATGGCCGGAGCCGACCGCGGCACCTACGTTCTGCCCGAGGTCGGCGACCAGCTGCTCGTCGTGTTCGAGCACGGTGACGTCGGCCGTCCGATCGTCATCGGCGCGGCGTGGAGCAAGAAGCAGGAGCCGCCCGAGAACAACGAGACCGGCAAGAACAACACGAAGCTGATCAAGTCACGCTCGGGTCACCGCGTGATCTTCGACGACAAAGAGGGCCAAGAGAAGGTGATCATCGTCGACAAGACGAAGAAGAACCAGATCGTCCTCGATACCAAGGCGAAGCTCCTCAAGATCGAGTGCGCCGGTGACATCACGGTCAAGGCCAAAGAGAACGTGATCATGCACAGCAAGACCCTGAAGATGGGGACCGTGCAGACGCTCAAGCTGTCGGGCCAGCAGATGCTGGCGCACACCGCAGCGACGCTTGGCTTCAAGGGCGGCTCCGAGATCACGGTGTCTGGTTCTTCGATCACGATCAACGTCGCGAACTCGCCGGCGTGTCAGGTGTCGGGTTCGGGCGAGGGCGAGCTCGGCGGCATCGCCGAGGAGAAGCCAAAGGATCAGCAGGCGGCGCAAGCAGGCGCAGCAGGCGGCGGCGCCGGGGGTGGAGCCGGAGCCGGTGCAGGTGCAGGTGCAGGTGGTGGCGGCGGTGCGGGCGGCGGCGGTCGTCCAGGTAGCGGCGCGGCAGGCGGCGGCAGCAGTGGCAGCGCAGGGTTCACCGGCAGCAGCAGCGGCAACGATCTGATGCCGGCCGCAGGCAGCGGCGGCGGCGGCAGCATCGTCGACGCACCGGCACCCGCACCAACGAAGGCAAGCGGAGCCAAGGGCAACACGCGCGCGCAGTCGAACAACACGTCCGAGCAGGCGCGCACCAGCGATGACGTCGGCAAGGGCTCGGGCAACGGCGGCACGTTCGAGGAAGCGCGCACGAGCCGTAACGTCGGCAAGGGTGCGGGCAAGAGCGGCGCAGCCGAAGATGCGCGCGGCGGACCGGACGCAGGTGCGGGCGATAGCGCTGCAGCCGAAGATGCGCGCGGCGGACCGGACGCAGGTGCGGGCGACAGCGCTGCATCCGAAGATGCGCGCGGCGGACCGGGCGCCGGTGCGGGCGACAGCGGCGCATCGGAAGACGCGCGTAGTGGACCGGGCGCCGGTGCGGGCGACAGCGGCGCATCGGAAGACGCACGTAGTGGACCGGGCGCAGGTGCGGGCGACAGCGGCGCATCGGAAGACGCACGTAGTGGACCGGGCGCCGGTGCCGGCGACAGCGCTGCAGCCGAAGACGCGCGCGGCGGACCGGGCGCAGGAGCTGGCGACAGCGGCGCATCGGAAGACGCACGTAGTGGACCGGGCGCCGGCGCGGGCGCGAGTGGCGCGTCCGAAGCGTCGCGCGGCGGACCGAGCGCGGGCGCTGGCGAGAGCGGCGCATCGGAAGACGCAGGTAGTGGACCGGGCGCCGGCGCGGGCGCGAGTGGCG
>JAYUYE010001186.1:0-6367 GCA_043752985.1 Myxococcales bacterium | reverse complement strand
ACATCCGGCTCGCCGACGGCGTCCTCTACTTCAACGAGGCATGTCAGAGCTACTCGAAGGACGCGCGCGGTGCGTGCTCGTCGCTCGTCGCGGTGGATCCGATGGCCCGCCGCGTCCTGTGGCGAACGGCTCCGCTCGTCTCGAACGGACGCTTCGTGATCCGCGGCTGCTACATCGTCGCGGGCTACGGCTTCACCGCGGAGCCCGATGCAGTGGTTCTCGTCGATCGCGGCACCGGGGCAGTCCGCCAGAAGATCGGCGTGTCGAGCGCTCCCGAGCGCTACACGCTCGTGCAGCCAGGTCAGCTCGACGTGCGGCTCTACGCCGGGGGCACGCGCCGCTATGCGCTCGAGGGCTTCGACACCGATGCGGCGCGCCTTCGCGATCTCGACCTACCCGAAGCGGGATCGTACGGCGGCGCGAGCTACGGCGGCGTGACCTACGGCCGGCCGCTCCCGTGATCAGGCGCGGCGAACGCTCTGGATCACGACCGGCTCCTGCGGCGCGTCCTTCGCGAACGGTCCCGAGGCGCCGGTGCGCACGCCCTTGATCGTGTCGACGACGTCCATGCCCGACGTGACCTTGCCGAACACGGCGTAGCCCCAGCCCTGGTCGGTCTTGGCCTGGTGATCGAGGAAGGCGTTGTCGGTGACGTTGACGAAGAACTGCGCCGTTGCCGAGTGCGGCTCGCCGGTGCGCGCCATCGCGACCATGCCGCGCGTGTTCTTGAGGCCATTCGCGGCCTCGTTCTGGATCGGCGCCTGGACCTGCTTCTTCTCGAGCTGCGGATCGAAGCCGCCGCCCTGGATCATGAACGTGGGGATCACGCGGTGAAACACCGTGCCGTCGTAGTGCTTCGCATCGACGTAGCGCAGGAAGTTCTCGACCGAGACGGGCGCCTTCGCCGGATCGAGAGCGATGACGAAGGAGCCGTGGTTGGTCGTGACGGAGACGGTGGGGTCAGCCATCCGCGCAGCCTAGCAACGGCGGCGCCGTGGTCGCTACGTGCGGAAGCTCGGATCGAGCTTGTCGAGCTTGCGGAGCAGTGCCGGCCACGGGAGCGCGCCCATGCCGCCGCGCGTCGCCATCTTGGCCATGATCATCGCGCCCTCGAGGACCTTGGGCTCGATCGAGATCAGCTCGGGCGAGGCCGCCTGGGCGCGCAGCTGGATCGTGCACGCCGACTCGAACAGATACATCGCGAGGAAGGCGTCGGCGATCGAGGAGCCGACCGTGAGGATCCCGTGGTTGCGCAGCATCAGGAACATCTTGTCGCCGAGGTCGCGAACCAGGCGCGGCTTCTCGTCCGCGTTGAGCGCGATGCCCTCGTAGTCGTGATAGCCGAGCGACGCCAGCACGAACGTCGATTGCTGCGACAGCGGCAGCACGCCGTGCTTGGTCGCGGAGACCGAGACGCCGTTGATGCTGTGCGTGTGGAGGACGCACTTCGCATCGTCGCGCGCCGCGTGGATCGCGCTGTGGATCGTGAACCCCGCCGGATTGATCTCGTACGGGGTATCGAGGACCTTGCGGCCGTCGAGGTCGATCTTGACCAAGCTCGACGCCGTGATCTCGTCGAACGTCCAGCCGTACGGATTGATCAGGAAGTGATGTTCGGGTCCGGGGAGCCGCGCCGAGATGTGCGTGAACACCAGATCGTCCCAGCCGTAGTGCGCGACGAGCCGATAGCAAGCCGCGAGATCGACGCGCAGCTTCCATTCGGCTTCGCTGACCTGGGACTTCACATCGAGGGGCGTGGTCATCCGCGCATGCTACGCCGAACGCGCGCTGGCGACCCCCGTGAAGATCGGCCACGGCTCGGACCGCGGACCGGCCTGCCAGTTGTCATGCCGACCGTCCCAGTACATGACCGAGACGTCGCGCAGGTCGATATCGTCGAGCGTCTGGAAGCTCGCCCGAGACGAACGCGCCGCCGAGCTCGGGGATGTCGCCGGCGCCGTAGAGGTGGACGCCGCGGTTGACAGCCTCATGTCAGCCAGTAGCGAGTACGCTCACCGCGTGAAGCCGAACCGAGCGCTGTCGCTGATCCTCGTTCTCGCTGTGGCTGGCTGCCCCGCGCGCAGCGGCCCGAGCGACACCACCGCAGCGCGGCGCGTGCCGCCGATCGAGCCGAGCCAGCCGACGGCATCGGCTGCACCCACGGAGCCGGCACCACTGCCGGTGATCAATGCGCTCGCGGCCGTGCCGCCGGCCGTGGTCGCCGATGCGGTCGCGAAGGTGACCGCGAAGCACGGTGCAACGCACGCACCCGCGATCCAGTCCGGGGTCGCCCAGGCCGCCACGCTGTGGCGCGCGAGCGATGGAGACTTTGCGGCGTTCTGCGTCGAGCACTTCGTCGCCGATCCGGCCGCCCGCGAGGCACTGTTCGTGAAGCTGCAGGCGACCGTGGAGCAGATCCGCGGACACATGCTCGAGCTTGGCCGAACCGTTCGCTGGGGCACCGAGGTCGAGGATGGCCGCCCGGTGCAGCCGATCGATCGCTTGCTCGCGACGTACGACGTCGGAGCGCACGTCGTCGACGATCTGTTCACGTCGAAGGTCGCGTTCTCGATCCTGCTCAACTTTCCGCTGCGTACGCTCGCGCAGAAGGTGAAGGACGGCCCGCAGTGGACGCGGCGAATGTGGGCGGAGGTCCGGCTGACCGGCATCGTCGACACGCGCGTTCCCGGCGAGCTCGCGGGTGCGGCGAGCGCCGCCGAGGCTGCCGCGGATCAGTACATCGCCGGCTACAACCTGTGGATGCATCACGTGCTCGGTGCCGAGGGAAAGCGGCAGTTCCCGGCAGGGAAGCGGCTGATCAGCCACTGGAACCTGCGTGACGAGCTCAAGGCGAACTACGCCGACCCCGAGGGTCTCGCGAAGCAGCGCACGATCGCGAAGGTCATGGAGCGGATCGTCACGCAGACGATCCCGAAGGCAGTGATCGACAATCCGCGCCTCGACTGGGATCCGCTCACGAACAAGGTCACCGCTGGCGCCGAGGTCGAGGCCGATGCGCCGAAGGATCGCGCAACGACGGTCAGTGACGAACGCGAGCCGGATGCGCGGTTCGCGCAGGTGCTCGGCCATCTTCGCGCGGCGAAGGCGATCGACAAGTTCTCCCCGATCGCCCCCACGCGGATCGCGCGCGCGTTCGAAGGCGCGGAGCTGCCCGAGGAGCGGGTGCGCGGGATGCTCGTCGAGATCCTCGAGTCGCCGCTCGCCACCGACGCGGCCGCCGAGATGCAGCGTCGGCTCAAGCGGCCGCTCGAGCCGCATGACCTCTGGTACGAATTTGGCGCCGGTGGCACGAAGGAAGCCGAGCTCGACGCGGTGACCCGCAAGAAGTATCCGACCGCGGCGGCGTTCGCCAAGGACATGCCGCGCATCCTTCGCGACCTCGGGTTCACCGCGGCGCGCGCGAAGCATCTCTCCAACTTGATCGCCGTCGATCCGTCGCGCGGAGCAGGCCACGCGATGGGCGCGGAGCGACGCGGTGACAAGGCGCACCTGCGCACGCGCGTCGAGACCGGTGGCATGGACTACAAGGGCTACAACATCGCGGTCCACGAGCTCGGCCACAATGTCGAGCAGACGTTCTCGCTCTACGACATCGACTACACGCTGCTCGCGGGCGTGCCGAACACGGCATTCACCGAGGCGCTCGCGTTCCTGTTCCAGGCGCGCGACCTCGAGCTCCTCGGGCGGCTGAAGCCGAGCGGCGAGGCGGATCGCCTGCGCGTGCTCGACGCATTCTGGAACACTCGTGAGATCGCGGGCTCGGCGCTCGTCGAGATCGACGTCTGGCACTGGCTCTATGACCACCCGGAGGCGACCGCGGCCGAGCTTCGCGATGCGACCGTCAAGATCGCGCGTGACGTCTGGGACCGCTACTACGCGCCGACGCTCGGCGGCAAGGGCACCGTACTGCTCGGCATCTACAGCCACACGATCGCGTCGCCGCTGTACCTGTTCAACTACGTCGTCGGGCACCTGATCGCGTTCCAGATCGAGGAGCACGTCGAGGGCAAGGACAGGGCGACGTTCGCGAAGGAGTTCGAGCGCGTGTGCCGGCTCGGCAACATTCTGCCGGACCTGTGGATGCAGCAGGCCACCGGCAAGCCGGTGAGCGCACAGCCGCTCCTCACGGCGACCGCGCGTGCGCTGAAGCGGTAGACTTGGCTATGCGATCCACCGCCCTCGTCTCGATGCTCGCGATCGAGCTCGTTGGCTGCGGCCGGATCAAGTTCGATGACGCGGTTGGCCCCGACACGGCGGTGCCTGGCGATGTGCCCGCAGATACGGTCCCGAGCGTGTACTGCGACTGGTCGGCGGGACCGCCATTCACCGCGAGTGCCGTGCTGCGCGCCGATCTCTCGATGACCGACACCGAGTACGACCCGTTCCTCGTGCAGGGTGACCCGCTGACGATCAACTACGTCGGGCGAGATCTCGGCACCGGCGACCTGTTCGAGGCACGCCGACCGAGCGTGACGGCACCGTTTGAAACCCCCGTGGTGCGAGCGGATCTCGGTAGCTCGAGCACGGAGGAGGCGGCCCTCGCACTCGAGCCCGGAGCGCTGCGCGGCTACTACGTCGTAGTAGCCAGCTCCAAGGAGATCTACGAAGTGGGTCGTGCCTCGGCCGCAGATCCGTTGACGGTGACGCGCATGCTCACCGAGCTCGGTACGACCGGCGACCGCTCCGATCCGTGGCCATTCGCAGGGGGCCTCGGGCTCGTGTACCTCGATCAGCAGTCCGCGGCGCCGAACAGGATCTGGTTCGCGAGTCGTGAGAGCACGAACGATCCGTGGAGCCGGCTCGTCGAGTTTCCGTTCAACACGACGCACCCGGGCCTGAGCGGGGCGACGTTGACGTCGAACGGACTGGTCGTGGTGTTCAGCGCACCCGGCACGCTTGGCGATCGGGACGTCTTCTACGCGACGCGCAGCACCCTGACCGCGCCGTTCTCGGTACCGCAGGTGGTGACAGCGGCGAGCTCTCTGTTCGGCGATTTCGAGCCGTCGCTCCGCGATGACGGCTGCGAGCTGTTCCTCTCCCGCGATACCGGCCTCGGCAGCAAGTGGGACATCTACTCGGTGCCCGCGGTCGAGCCGTGATCGCCGATGACGCCCTGTAGGGCTGGGAACCCACGCCGGGTATCGTGTCGGTGCAAGCCGAGCCGAACGGGAGCGAGATCGGACCTTCCTGATCGCGGTCCGCGATCCCGACGGCGCCACCGAGGAGTCGCGCGATTACGATTGTGCGTAGTACGTCAGACATCTGCGCGAAACATTCGCGGCGACTGACAAGGGCCTTTGATCCTGATGACTTCGCGACGGTGTTCGCGGATCCCGATCAGCTCACGCTGTTTTCTCGGTCGCTCGCTTCCGTTCGCACGGTGCTGTTGTAGTGTTTGCATCGTGAGCAAGAAAATTCGCGCCGAGTACATCTGGATCGATGGTCAAAAGCCGACCGCCAAGCTGCGGTCCAAGACGAAGATCGTCGAGGGACCGATCAAGAAGGTCGAGGAGCTTCCGGACTGGGGCTTTGACGGCTCGAGCACCAGTCAGGCGGAAGGTCACTTCAGTGACTGCCAGCTCAAGCCGGTCAAGATCATCCCCGATCCCCTCCACGACGAGCAGGACGTTCTCGTGCTGTGCGAGGTGCTCAACGCCGACGGCACGATCCACTCGACGAACAATCGCGCACGCACGCGCGCGGCGCAGGACAAGTACGCGGACCACGAGGTGTGGTTCGGCATCGAGCAGGAGTACACGTTCTTCGACGGCAACAAGCCGCTCGGCTGGCCGGACCGCGGCTTCCCTGCTCCGCAGGGCGGCTATTACTGCGGTGTGGGCAGCGACGAGGTGTTCGGCCGCGACGTCGTCGAGGCGCATGCCGAAGCGTGCATCAAGGCGGGTCTCGCGATCGTCGGCACCAACGCCGAGGTGATGCCGGCGCAGTGGGAATTTCAGATCGGTACGCTCGGTCCCGTCGAGATGGCGGATCAGCTGTGGCTCGCCCGCTGGCTGCTCTACAGGATCGGCGAGGAGTATCAGGTCAGCGCCACGCTGCACCCCAAGCCGATCAAGGGCGACTGGAACGGCGCGGGTGCGCACACGAACATCAGCACCAAGGCGACGCGCGCGCCCGGCGGCATCAAGGCGATCGAGGGCATGTGCGAGAAGCTCCGCGCGCGCCACTCCGAGCACATCGCGGTCTACGGGGCGTTCAACGACGAGCGCCTCACCGGCAAGCACGAGACGTGCTCGATCCATCAGTTCCGCTACGGCGTCAGCGATCGTGGCGCTTCGATCCGGATTCCGATGGCGACCGCGAACAGCGGCACCGGCTACTTCGAGGA
>JAYUYE010001185.1:0-14169 GCA_043752985.1 Myxococcales bacterium | reverse complement strand
CGTGGGGCGTGGTCGAGGCGCCGCAGGAGCTGCCGGCGGTCGGTCGCCCCGTCGTGCACGGCACCGAGGCGCCCGGCGAGGCACTGCGCCGCCAGGCTCGCGATCTGATCGAGACGATCGCGGCGATCGAGCTGCCGACCGCGATCGCCTTCCTCGAGTTCCTCAGGCTGCGCTCGACGGACGCGATCGCGAAGGCCGATGTGGAGCGTGACCTCGACGACCATGACGACGACGTGCTCGAGTCGTCGTCGTGACACGGATCGAGACGCTGATCACCGAGCTGGTGCAGACCGCGCCCGAGCTCGACGCCGCCGTGATCGCAGAGCTGACGTCCGCGCTGCGGACAACCAGTGCTCCGCTCGCACTGGCGATCGCGCGGGTGGTCGAGCTGGTAGGGCAGCACACCGTCGATGCCGGCATCGCCCTGCCTGCGCTCGCAATGGCGTGCGGCACCCTCGAGGATCCGCGGCTCACCGAGCGCGAGCGCGAGGCCGCGCGGTTCGAGATCGAGACGCTGCTGCCGCTGCCCGCGTCGGCCGCGAAGGCACCGTCGCTCGTGGTGCCCGATGTGCCGCTGACGTCGCTGCGCCGCCGCTGAGCTACCGTGGTCTTGATCGGTTAAGAGCGTGGACGCACGCAAGAACCCACGGGACCCGAGCAAGAAATCGGATCACGGCTGTCAACGCGGCTGCCCCGTCGCCTTCAGTCTGGCAACGTTCTAGCCGCGAACGGCGACCGCGACCTTGAGGTAGTTCCCTTCGGGAAACCCCGGCAGCGTCGGGAAGTCGGGCGGCAGCGGACGGCGATCGATGACTTGAAGTTGCGTGCGCGCCATCTGCGCGCCATCGGCGAGTGCGAGGTCGAAGTCGAGGGCGGACATCTTGTGCGTCGACGATGCAGCGATCAGCAGACCACCGGGGACGAGTACGTCGAGGCTCGCCGCGATCAGCTCGGCGTAATCGCGCTGCGCGCTCCACGGCTTGCCACCGCGCGCTGCGGCGCTCGCGAACGCGGGTGGATCGATCACGACCATGTCGAACGTGCGGCCGCGCTCCACGAATCGCGCGAGCACCTTGAACGTGTCACCGACGATGTGCTCGGGTGTCTCGGGATCGAAGCCGGAGGCGGCAAAGTTCTTACGCGCACGGGCATGCGCCTTCGCGGCGACATCGACCGCGACGACCTCCGCGGCATCACCGGCATGCGCGTACAGGCTGATCGCGCCGGTGTACGAGAACAGATTGAGCACGCGGCGCGAGCGCGCCCACTGGCGAACCGCGCGGCGACCCTCGCGCAGATCGGCGAACAATCCCGTCGACAGTGGGGCCGTGACGTCGACGACAAACTTCAGATCGTCCTCGCCGATCTCGAGCTCGACGGGCGCAGGCGTGCCGCGCACGAGATCCGCACCGGCCTGGCGCGGTGCCTCGCCGCCGAGCGAGCGATAGCGGCGCTGCTCGTAGATCGCGATCGGCTTCAGCTCGGTTTCGAGCGCGGTGTAGAGGTCGTCGCGCAGGTTCGCGACGGCGGCGGTGAACAGTTGAACGACGAGGTAGTCGCCGTAGCGGTCGACGACGATGCCCGGCAGGCCGTCTGCCTCGGCATTGATGTAGCGAATGCAGCCGAGCTTCTCGAGATCGACGATCTTCTTGCGCAGTGCGACCGCGCCCTTCACGCGATCTCGGACGAGCTGTCCGTCGATCATGCGGTCGGGACTGCGCGTGAAGACCCGCAGCGCGATCGCCGAATCGGAGTCGTAGAGGCCGCGGCCGATAAACTCGCCGTCCTCGTCGATCAACTCGATCGAGGTACCCGGCTCCGGAGACATCGGACGCGGGCCGAGCGCCTCGCGATAGACCCAGGGATGCCCGGCACGGACCCGGTACGCAATCTCGCCCGGGAGGCGGAGCGTGTTCTTGCGTACGATCGGCGCGCCGCGCTGAGGGCGGCGCGGAGCGGGTCGGCGCATCGGTCCACGGTCCTGTGCCATCCCGCCGGTTTATGCAGCAAGTGCAGAGGATCTCCAAGAGAGACGCCTCCTAAGTTTCGGGTAGACAGCCTTGGGGTCGGTAAGTAAGGTCCGCCGCGAGCCGCTCATGAATACGTCTCGCACTCCTCCGACCCCACCGCCCGCGACGCTCGAACCAGTCCGGTTCGGGGAGTTCCTCCGGGATCGCAACCTCATCTCGGACGAGCAGTGGCTCGCGGCTCTCGCGGAGCACTGGAGCGAGCCGCTCCTGGGTCGCCGCCGCCTGATCGGCACGACGATCATCGAGAACGGGTACCTCCCCGCCGACGTGGTCGAGGCCGAGGCCCGCGCGTTCCACGATGACCTCGATGTGGTCGAGGTGGTTCTGCCGACGCCGCGCTCTGAAAAGCTCACCCTGCCGGTCTCTCCGGTCCGGGTCACGATCCGCGCCTGACGAACAATATCGCGGGCGTGAGCGCCCCGATCGCTGCTAGAGTCCGTTTCCGCTTGGCCGTGAGGCTGGGCACCGCCGGAGACACATGATGGCTGTCGATTCCAAGCAGGGTGCGAACACGACGAATGGCTCCAACGGCGCGACCGCGAACGGTCAGCGCACGAAGGGCGGACGCAAGCGTCCATCCTCGTTGATGGCCCAGGCCGACTCGCTACCGACCGTCGAGCACTCGCTCGAGGAGTTCATCGCGAAGGCAAACCAGACGCTGGTCGACGTCAGCACCTGGGGCTCCGCGGATCAGCAGATCAAGCAGGAAGACGCCAAGCAGCGCGAGCAAGACGCGCAGCGCATGAAGGCCGCCGAGGGCCAGCTCCGCGAGGGTGAAGCCCGCGAGCACTCGCTCCGCCGCCAGCTCGACGGTCTGCAGGGCAAGCTGGCAGAGGCCGAGGCCCGCGCCGCGGTCGCCGGCACGACGGTCGGCAGTGCGGCTCACGATTCGACGATCCAGCAGCTCCGCTCGCAGATCGAGCAGGCCGAAGCACAGCGCAAGGCGTTCGACGCCGAGAAGGCGCAGCTCGCCCGCGCGCTTGCCGACGCGAAGGAAGAGGTCGCGATCGCGCGCACCTCGGCCACCGCAATCGATGTCAATGACACCGGAGCCTCGGAGCGCGTCCGGCTCGCCGAGGCGAAGGCTATCAAGGCGATCGCCGCCGCGCGCGCTGCACAGGCCGGCCTGACCGTGTCGCCCGCCGACATCGCCGCGATCGAGAGCGGCCTCGTCGTCACCAACCACGAGCCGCCCAAGGGCACATCGTGGGCGATGATCCTGGTCGCCTTCGTCGGTGGCCTCGGCATCATGCTCGCCGTGTGGAAGCTCGTGTTGCCGAAGGATAAGGCGCCGGCCGCATCCGCTGCGCAGCCGACCGCGACGCAGCCCGCCGCCGCGACCGAACAGCCTCCCACTCCGACCGCAGCACCCGCCGCTGCGCCGACCGCGCCCGCGTCCGTCAAGCCGGTCGTCACGCCGGTCGTCACGCCGATCGAGGAGCCGGCTGCTGCCGCCGCTCCGACCGTCGAGGCGATCGACACCCCGGACACCGCGACCAAGGCCGCCGCCGACAAGGCCGCTGCCGCCGAGCCCGCGGGCCCGACGAAGGCCGAGAAGGCCGCCGCAGCCAGGGTCGAGAAGGCCGAGGCCGCGAAAGCTGCCTCCGAAGCGAACGCCGAGAAGGCCGCGGCCGCGAAGGCCACCAAGGCCGCGAAGGCGAGCAAGCCGGCGTCGCCCCCCAAGGCGACGAAGGCCGCGAAGCCAGCAGGCGGGGTCGTCGACCCGTTTGCCGAGACCCCGGCGCCGAAGAAGACCAAGCCGGCAAAGCCCGCGGCCAAGCCGGCCGGCGGCATCGTCGACCCCTTCTAGATCACGCGGTTCGCCAGCGACGGGCCGCCTGCGATGCAACGCAGAGCGGCCTTCTCATTTTGTGCAGCACGGCACAGCCCAGAACCTCTGTGAAACACTGGTTGCATCGAGTAGCTCACGTGGGATAAGTACCCGCTGCTACGTGGTCTTCTACTGACCCGTGGCTCGGAGGTCACGTGAATCGTTCCATCATCGCACTCGCGATCTCGCTCGCCACCCTGGCGATCGTCACGCCCACGCCCGCACTCGCGCAGCAGCCTTCCGCCGCTGACATCACCAAGGCCAAGGCGGCCTTTGGCGAGGGCAAGAAGCTGTTCGACGCCGGCGACTTCGCCGAAGCAGCCGGCAAGTTCAAGGAGTCGTACAAGCTCTCCAAGAACCCGGTGCTGCTCTACAACATCGGCTTCGCGAACGAGAAGGCGGGCCAGGACGACATCGCGTTGTTCTACTACCGCAAGTTCCTGACCGACGCGCCATCCGACGCTGCGCAGCGGCCCGAGGTCGTCGAGAAGGTGAAGGAGCTCGAGAAGAAGTTCCAGACCGGCGGCAGCTCCGAGCCGACGAAGACCGAGCCGACGAAGACCGAGCCGGTGCGCACCGAGCCGATCAAGATCAAGCCGGCTGGCACGTACAAGGAGACCGACTTCCAGCACCAGATGATCGACACGGCGCCGCCGAAGAAGCCGCTCGACATCACGGCGTTCGTCCCCGAGGACTCGGGCTGGACCGTGACGCTCCACTTCCGCACCGCCGGCGAGGGCAAGTTCACCTCGAAGGAGATGAAGTGGCGCTACAAGGAGCTCGTCGGTCGCGTTCCGGCGAACAAGATGCTCGGCGATTCGATGCAGTACTACATCGAGGCCAAGGACCCGGCGGGCGCCACCATCGCCAAGTCGGGCAAGTCGACCAGCCCGAACCTGGTCACGCTCGAGGCGGGCGCGTCGCCGCGGTTCTATCCCGACTTCACCGAGGACGGCACGGTCGCCACGCCGCAGAAGACGGTCGGCGACGACACCGAGGAGGATCCGCTCACCGGCAAGAAGAAGACGACGAAGCTCGTCGCGCGCATCCCGAGCGGGGAGGACAGCATGGAGGTCAACCCTCAGCCCACGAGCAACGAAGGTCTGACCGCTCCCGGTAGCAAGAAGTTCAAGTACGCGAAGTGGGGCACCACGATCGGTTCCGCCACCCTGCTCGCCCTCGGCGTCATGTTCTACGTGCAGGCCGGGAACTTCGCGACCGCGCTCGAGGACGAGGCCACCAAGTGTGGCTCGCCGCCGTGCGGCTCGTTCGACCAGTACAACAAGGACCTCCAGGCGTCCGGTCAGACCCGCGCGACGATGTCCCAGGTGTCGGTCGTCGTCGGCGTGGGCGTCGGCGCGGTCGCCGGATACTTCTGGTACAAGCAGCTCACCGCGAAGAAGCGTGGCGAGCAGCGGATGTCGGGCAACACGGCGTCGCCCGAAGTGTCATCGTGGACGGTCGTGCCGACGATCGACGGCAGCTCGATGGGCGCCACTGCGGCGATCCGGTTCTAGAGGTCAAAATGCGCAGCCTTAGCTTCCTGCTTGGTTTCCCGGTCCTCGCTGCGGTGCTCTCCGCCTGCAACGGATACGACCCTCAGCTCCCCGGTCGCGCGTTCGCGTGTGACACCGTGGAGCCGCGCTGCCCCGAAGGTTACTCGTGCCAGGACGAGGGCATGGGCACGATGGTGTGCTTCTCCGATAGCGGCGGCGTCGTCGACGCGGGCCTGGTTGGCTTCCAGTGCGCGGATGATTCCATCCTCGAGGGCGCTGGCAAGAACGACACGATCCAGACCGCCTACGCGACGCCGGTCGCGATCCAGCGCAAGGACATCTCGTTCGCGGGTCTCGCGATCTGCCCCGAGGGTGACAAGGACACGTACGTCGTCAACATCACCTCCATGGGCCAGAACCTCGAGGCCGTGAGCTCGTGGGAGAGCGGCATGCCGATCTCCGTCTCGATCCTCGGCGGCGGTGGCGCGACCCTGACCAACGGCACGTCGAGCGGAGCAAACTCTCTGCGCGCGTACGTCGCGAACCTGCCCACGGGTTCGTACTACGTGCAGACGTACGCGGCGTCGAACGTGAAGAACAACTACAAGGTGACGATCGCCGTCACGCCCTGAGCCGCTGGCTCAGGCAAATTTGACCGACCACCGGCGCGCCTCGGCGACGAGCTCGTTGTCGTTCCCCACGACCTGCCACAGGCGAGCGAGTGCCGTCTCGGCGCCCCGCTTGTCGTTGGCGGCCCAGCAGGCGCGCAGGTCGAGTCGTAGCTCACCGGGCAACGTTTCAGCACGCCTGTTCAGACGCACGCCAGCGAGGCATATTGTCGGCCGTGTTCGAGGGGGGTGAGCGATGCACGCTTACCTACAGGTGGGTGATGATTTCTCTGTGCCCGTGCTCGGCAGATCGGTTGTTTGACGCATGCCCTACTCGCGCGTTACCGTAGCGAAATCTAGTCGTGTTTTCCGGGGAGACAGCTGAATGAGCCGCATCGGTGAGCTGCTGGTCCGCGAGAAGATGCTCTCGCTCCAGCAGCTTCAGCAGGCGCAGGAAGAGGCCAAGCGCACGGGCAAGCGCCTGGGCGCAACTCTGTCGCGCCTTGGCTACGTCGAAGACACGACGCTGACGAGCTTCGTCGCGAAGCAGTACAGCCTGCCCTCGATCAACCTCTCCGAGATCGAGATCGAGCCCACGGTGATCAAGCTGGTCCCGCGCGAGATCTGCGAGAAGCATCAGGTCATCCCGGTCCGGCGCAACGGTCCGACGCTGATCGTCGCGATGGCCGACCCGTCGAACATCTACGCGATCGACGAGCTCAAGTTCCTCACGCAGTACAACATCGATCCGGTCGTCGCGTCGGAGAGCGCGATCGAGACGGCGCTGTCGCGCTACTACGACAAGGGCCCCGACCTCGACCAGATGATGGGCGAGCTCGACGTCGACAACGTCGATTACGCCGCGGTCTCCGATGATGCGGTCAACGTCGTTGACCTCGAGAACCAGGCTGGCGAGGCGCCCGTCGTCAAGCTGTGCAACGCGATCCTCCTCTCGGCGATCAAGAAGAAGGCGTCGGATATCCACGTCGAGCCGTACGAGAAGAGCTTCCGCGTGCGGTTCCGGATCGACGGCATTCTCCAGGAGGAGATGCGGCCGCCGCTCAAGCTCCGCAACGCGATCACGTCGCGTCTCAAGATCATGGCGTCGCTCGATATCGCCGAGCGCCGGCTTCCGCAGGACGGACGCATCAAGCTCAAGATCGGCACAAACAAGGAGATGGACTTCCGCGTCTCCGTGCTGCCGACCTTGTACGGCGAGAAGATCGTCATGCGTCTCCTCGACAAGAGCACGCTGCAGCTCGACATGACGAAGCTCGGCTTCGACATCAAGCCGCTCGAGGACTTCAAGTACGCGATCAGCAAGCCGTACGGCATGGTGCTCGTCACGGGCCCGACCGGATCCGGCAAGACCACCACGCTGTACTCGGCGCTATCCGAGCTCAACACGATCGATCGCAACATCTCCACGGCCGAGGATCCGGTCGAGTTCAACCTGCACGGCATCAACCAGGTGCAGATGCACGAGGACATCGGCCTCAACTTCGCGACCGCCCTGCGCGCGTTTCTGCGGCAGGACCCGAACATCATCATGGTCGGCGAGATTCGCGAGTTCGAGACCGCCGAGATCGGGGTCAAGGCCGCGCTCACGGGCCACCTCGTGCTGTCGACGCTGCACACCAACGACGCGCCGTCGACGGTGTCCCGTCTCCTCAACATGGGCATCGAGCCGTTCCTCGTGACGGCGTCCGTCAACCTGGTGCTCGCGCAGCGGCTGTCGCGCCGCATCTGCGTGGACTGCAAGATGCCTGACGAGAAGTACCCCGAGGCGCTCGCCAAGATGGGCATGACCGAAGAGCAGATCCGGACCGGCAAGATCATGAAGGGCCGCGGCTGCCAGACCTGCAACAACACAGGTTACAAGGGCCGCGTCGCGCTGTACGAGGTCATGCCGTTCACCGATCCGCTCAAGGAGCTCGTGCTCCAGGGGGCGTCGGCCGCCGAGATCAAGACCGAGATGATCCGCGGCGGCGTGCAGAGTTTGCGCATGGCTGGCATTCAGAAGATCCTCGAGGGAATGACCACGCCCGAAGAGATCCTGCGCACCACGGTGGACGACTAGTGGCGCTCAATCTCCAGGCGCTGCTCAAGGCGATGACGGACAAGGGGGCCTCCGATCTCCATGTCACCGTGGGCTCTCCGCCCCGCCTTCGCATCGATGGAGACCTCGTCAAGCTCCAGACGGAAGCCTTGACCCCGGTCGACACCAAGACCCTCTGCTATTCGGTGATGAACGACGCGCAGAAGCTGCGGTTCGAGGAAGACCTCGAGATCGACTTCTCGTTCGGCATCCGCAACATGGCGCGGTTCCGCGCCAACGTTTACATGCAGCAGTCGTGCGTCGCCGGCTCGTTCCGCGTGGTGCCGTACAACATCATTCCGCTCGAGGATCTCGGCCTGCCGGCGGTGGTCGCCGAGCTGTGCGACAGGCCACGCGGCCTGGTCCTGGTGACTGGACCCACGGGCTCCGGCAAGTCGACCACGCTGGCGTCGATGATCGACCGCATCAACACGCGGATGAAGGGTCACATCGTCACCGTCGAGGACCCGATCGAGTTCCAGCACGCTCACAAGAGCTGCATGGTCAACCAGCGCGAAATCGGTCGCGACTCGACCTCGTTCAAGCGCGCGCTCAAGTACATCCTGCGCCAGGATCCCGACGTCGTTCTGATCGGTGAGATGCGTGACCTCGAGACCGTCGAGGCGGCGCTGACGATCGCCGAGACCGGTCACCTCGCGTTTGCCACGCTCCACACCAACAACGCGATCCAGAGCATCAACCGCATCATCGACGTGTTCCCGTCGCACCAGCAGAGTCAGGTTCGCGCGGTGCTGTCGTTCGTGCTCGAGGGCGTGATCTCGCAGAACCTGATCCCGAAGCTCGGTGGCTCGGGACGCGCGCTGTCGGCCGAGGTGATGGTGCCGAACGCCGCGATCCGGAACCTGATCCGTGAAGACAAGCTCCACCAGATCTACTCGCAGATGCAGATCGGTCAGTCCAAGTTTGGTATGCAGACGATGAACCAGTCGCTCGTCGACCTCTATTTGCGAAAAGTCATCTCGCTCGAAGAGGCACTCGGTCATACGAGTGAAGCTGACGAGCTCAAGACAATGATTCTCAGCGGCGGGGGCTCGCTGGGGAACATGGCACCTCCGCCCCAACCCGGTCGGCGTTAGAGCCCGAGGAGAGCCCCGATGGCGAAGTTCCAGTGGGAAGCAACGACGCGCTCCGGCGAGAAGCGCAAGGGAGCGATGGAGGCGGAGACCGCCGAGATCGTCGAGAACCGCCTGCGCGGCGACGGCATGATGATCAGTCGGGTCAAGAAGGAGCCGAAGCAGATCTCGATCAGCTTCGGGTCCGGCGTGCCACCGAAGGACCTGCAGATCTTCACGCGCCAGCTCGCGACGATGATCGATGCGGGTCTGCCGCTCGTGCAGTGCCTCGACATCCTCGCGAACCAGACGCCGAACAAGATCTTCGCGAGGATCCTCGCGCAGGTGAAGGCGTCGGTCGAGCAAGGCTCGACGTTCTCCGACGCGCTCAAGCGCCACCCGAAGGTGTTCGACGACCTCTACGTCAACCTCGTGGCGGCCGGCGAAGTCGGCGGCATCCTCGACACGATTCTTAATCGGCTCGCGGTCTACATCGAGAAGGCCGTCAAGCTCAAAGGCCAGATCAAGAGCGCGATGTTCTACCCGATCGGCATCCTCGTGGTGGCGATCGGCGTCATCGCCGTGATGCTCATCAAGGTCATCCCGACCTTCGAAGACATGTACAAGAACATGGGCAACGCGCAGCTGCCTGCGCCGACGCGGTTCGTCATCGGGTTGTCGAACAGCTTCATGCGGCAGTGGTACATCTACGTCGCGGCCATCATCGGTGTGTTCGTCATAATCGGAATGATGCGACGTTCCGAGGGAGGTCGCATCATCCTCGACCGCTGGCTGTTGCGGTTACCGGTCATGGGATCGGTGTTGCGCAAGATCGTCGTCGCCCGGTTCACGCGTACGCTCGGCACCCTGCTCGCTTCCGGCGTACCGATCCTCGACGCACTCGACATCTGCGCGCGGACGTCGGGCAACAAGGTCGTGCAACACGGCATCACGCGCGCCCGCGAAAAGATCGCGGAAGGTCACGACATGGCCGGCCCGCTCGCCGAATCGCGCGTGTTTCCCGCGATGGTCGTCCAGATGATCGGCGTCGGTGAACAGACCGGCGCCATGGATCAGATGCTCCAGAAGATCGCCGACTTTTACGAAGAGGAAGTCGACGCTGCCGTGACTGCCATGACGTCGCTGATCGAGCCCGTGATGATGGCGTTCCTCGGCGTCGTCGTCGGTGGTTTGATCATCGCGATGTACCTGCCGATCTTCAATCTCGCCGGAAACATCAACTAGTCCGACGACGCGATGACCACGATTCCCGTGCCGACGGTGCGCCGCGATCCGGTGACGCCGTCGCCGGGGGACTCGCTCGTCGGCCCACCTGCGACCGTCGCGCCAACCTCCGATCTTGGACGGCGCGTCAGCCGCCTGCTGCTGCTACGCACGCTGGTCGTCACCGTCGTGCTCGCGCTCTCGATGTGGCTGCTCGTCACCGTCGAGCAGCCGCCGCGTGGTGCAGTCTGGCTGCAGTCCGGAATCATCGCGACGACGTATCTGACCTCGATCGTGTTCGGCCTGCTGCTGCGGCGTGGCTACGCCCCGCGCCGGCTGACGCGGCCGATGCAAGCGACCGACCTTCTGATCACGTCGATGCTCGTCTACATCACGGGCGGCGCGCAGAGCCCGTACACGTTCCTCTACGCGCTGTCGATCGTGTCCGCCGGTGCGTTGTCGTATCGCCGCGGCGCCGTGGTGGTCACTGTCGCGTCGCTGATCGCGATCACTCTCGTCTCGCTGTTCGCATGGACGCACCTGATCGAGCTCCCGATGTCGGCGCGGGCGCAGCCGTGGGAGCAAGGCACGCTCGACCTCGTTCGCAGCGTCGGCATCAACTACGCCGCGCTGATCGGCGTCGGCGCGCTCGCGTTCATCTTCGGCGACCAGCTGCAGCGTGGCGCCGAGACGCTCGCGACCACACGCAAAACGGTCGCAGACCTCTACACTCTGCACCAGGACATCGTGCGCAGCCTGGCGTCGGGCCTCATCACGACCTCCCCGCAGGGTACGGTGCTGACCGCGAACTCGGCGGCCGGCCGAATTCTGCGGCGCACGCCGGCCGCGATGATCAACACCCCGATCGACACGCTGATGCCGGAGTTCGCGACGCTGCTCGAGGGCAAGGACAAGCTCGAGCGCGCGGACCTCACGATCCAGGCGGGAAGCGAATTGCTCTCGATCGGCGTCACGGTGTCGCCGCTGCGCGATGTCCGCGACCAGATGATCGGCCGGGTCGTGAACTTCCAGGATCTGACCGAGCTCCGCCGCCTCGAGCAGCAGAATCGACGCTCCGAGCGGCTCGTTACTGTCGGCCAGCTCGCCGCGGGCATCGCCCACGAGATTCGAAATCCGCTCGCCTCGATCTCGGGTTCGATCGAGCTGCTCAAGCAGGCGCCGCAGGCGAACGAAGACGACCGCACGCTGATGACGATCGTCCACCGCGAGATCACGCGCCTCAACGTGCTGATCGGCGATCTGCTCGACTACGCAAATCCACGGCCGCAGCAAACAGTGGACTTCGATCTCGGCGTCTTGATCAACGAGACACTGCAGGTCGCGCGCGGCGATCAGGCGTTCGCGGAGGTCGAGATCGCGAGCGACGTCGACAAGCCGCTCGCACTCAACGCCGACCCGGCGAAGCTGCGTCAGGTCCTGTGGAACCTCCTGCGCAATGCCGCCGACGCTGCAGCCGCGGGCGGCAAGCACGTCACGATCACCGCACGCGACGAAGCCACCCGGGTCACCGTCACCGTCGCCGACGATGGCGCAGGCATCGGGCAGGAGCACATCGCCCGGATCTTCGACCCGTTCTACACGACGAAGAGCAAGGGCACCGGCCTCGGCCTCGCCACCTGCCACACGATCGTCGCCGAGCACGGTGGGCGAATTGACGTCGAGAGCGAGGTCGGCAAGGGAACGAAGATGGTGGTCCGGCTCCCCCGGCCGGAAAGAGCCGAGCTAGGCTAGCTTCGTGAACTGCCCGATCTGCGCGCAGGCCCTCGAGGGCGGGGAGCTGGTGATGGTGTGCAACCCGTGCCACAAGGCGCTCGGGGGGGGCCTCAGCGTCAACGCGACGGGAGAGTTTCGCGTTCCGACCTCTGCCGAGCTCGAGGACGCAACGGGCGAGGATGCCGCCCCGAGCCATCGGCCGAACACCGTCGCCGTGTGCTCGTGGTGCGGCAAGCTCGAAGCCCAGGTCAAGAAGCTTCTCGGGCGCGGTGGCGTCGCACTGTGCGATGAGTGTGTGTCGCTCGCGAGCGACATCATGGAAGCTGAGCTCGGCGAACACTGGCGCTAAACCGCGCCGGTGGATGACTATCAGATCGAGCTGCCGGTCTTCGACGGCGAGCTGTGGAGCGAACCGTCGTTCCAGCTCGCTGTGGCCCGAGCCTCCGGTACAATCGCTCCGTGAACCTACGCTGCCTGCTGGTCATACTCGCCGGATGCAGTTTTCAGCTCGACGTCGGTGGGCTCGCTGGTGAGGACGCGCCTGATGGCGACGGCGTGATCGATGAGGATGCGCCCGCCGATGCGTCGATGCTCGCGTCGGCATGCGCTCAGCTCGCGCTCGGAAGCGAGCACACGTGCGTGCTCCGCCGCAGTGACCAGAACGTCTACTGCTGGGGCCTCAACGGCTACCAGGAGCTCGGCGGCAGCAGCGCGACGACGCGGGTCAACCTGCCGCCGAGTGTCGACCTGTCATCGCGCGCGTACACCACGTGCGCCGTGGGTAATGACGGTCTGGTGCGATGCTGGGGGTACAACGACCACGGGCAGATCGGCGATGGCACCGTCGGTGGAACGCGACCGCCGACCGTGGTGTCCGGAATGACCGGTGCCGTGCAGGTCGCGGCTGGCCGGTCGCATACGTGCGCACGCCGCGCGAACGGCACGCTGCGCTGCTGGGGCAGCAACGCTGCGGGCCAGCTCGGCGATGGGACGTTCACGTCGAAGCCGAGCGCGACGACCGACGTCAACGGCTTGACCGGGATGGAGCGCGTCACCACCGGTGGCTCGCACACGTGCGCGCACGGGCCGACCTCTGGCTGGTGCTGGGGCGACAACGAGCATGGTCAGCTCGGCGATGGCACGCTCATCGCGAAGTCGAGCCCGCTCGAGATGCCCGTGACGAACGTGCAGCGGACCGGGCCGGCTTCGTTCTCGGCCCTCGCAGTGGTCGGCGCTCACACGTGCTCGATCGTAGGTGCCGGCGAGGTCTGGTGCTGGGGCGACAACGCGTACGGCCAGCTCGGCAACGGGACGACGACGGACTCGCTGACGCCCGTGCGCGCGACCGGGCTCACCGACGCCGTCGAGCTCGCGATGGGACGCTGGACTGTGTGCGCGCTGCGCGGGACGGGCCAGGTTTCCTGCTGGGGTCGCAACTACTACGGCGAGGCCGGCGTCGGCACCACACAGGTTCAGTCGACCCCCGGTGACATCGGACTGGTGAACGTCGCCGCGCTCGGCGCCGGCGGCTTTCACTCGTGCGCGCTCAACGCGATGAACGAGCTCTACTGCTGGGGGGACAACAGCTCGGCGCAGCTCGGCGACGGCACGACGACGCAACGCACAGCTCCGGTGCGCTCGAACACGATCTGTCCCTAGTCAGCGCGCGACGAGCCGGGCGCGATCGCGGTAGTCGTCGGCGTAGTCGACCTGGCCCTTGGTCTCCCACGCGGTCGCGAGATCCTTGCAGCGCTCGACCTCGAGCCGCGGCGACAGCTCGCCGCCGACCCGCATCGAATCGAGGACGCCGATCGCGTCGTCGATCCGGCCCACCGCGAGCAGCGCGCGGGCACGCGTGTGCTGGATCGCGGGGACATCGGGGCGCAGCCCGATCGCCTCGTCGACGAACGCGAGCGCACGCGCGGCTTCTCCGCCGCCATCGAGCAGGGCGCACGCGCAGTTGTTCAGCCAGACCACGCGCTCGGAGTGCTCGAGTGAGGTCACGTCGAGGTGTTCGAGGATCGCCTCGGCGCGCTCGCGACGACCTGCGGCGACCTCGCAGCCGACTCGCGACA
>JAYUYE010001184.1:0-2511 GCA_043752985.1 Myxococcales bacterium | reverse complement strand
GCAGCATCTCGGCCACGACCGCGAGCACCGCGAACACGCCACCGACCGCTGCCGAGGCGACGGCACCGAGTGGCCCCGAGCCCGCGCTGAACGCCTGTTGCAGCCGCTCGTTCGTGACCTCCTTGCGCCACTCGGTGGGGATCTCGACGCCGAACCGGTCGTCGGCCCAGACGCTCAGATTACCGACCATGCGCGGTAGGTCCGCGATGAACTCACGCACCTGTTCGGCGATCGCCGGTGCCGCCAGGGTGATCGCGGTTGCGATCATCCCGATGAACGAGATCAGGAGGATTCCGGCGCCGAGCGGCCGGCTGATCCCGCGCCGCACCATCATCTCGAGGACCGGGTTCAACAGGTACGCGATGCCGAGCGCCGCGAGGATCGGCGCGAGCACCTGCGCGAGGTACTTGAGCGCCGCGTAGCCAAGCACCACGAAGGTCAGGATCAAGAGCCAGCGCAGGAGGCTCAGGACTTGCGCCAGATGCGGAGGTTTCTCGCGTTCACTCACCCGCTACGGGCGTACCACAACCGCGGGGTGTCAGGTCACGACGGGCGGAGATCGCCCGCGGCGGTCAGGTGGCCTTTGGGCAGAGGTCGAGCGGAATGCACGCGCCGGTGTAGCAGCCGCCGGAGATTCCGGGCGTGGTCCCTGTCGGACACGCCGGCGTCGCGCGAGCGCAGGTGACCGCACCGCGACAGCTTCCCGGGCTGGTTCCTTCCGGGACACACAGCTCGAACGGTCGCGGGCAGTCGATCGTGCCCGCCGGGCACACCGAGTGCGAGTGAATGGCAGTGCACGCCGAGCTGCGCGAGCAGTCCCATGCATCTGCTCCGTGACACGCGACGCTGACGTCGGGGCTCATGTCGATCGGAAAGCAGCCGAGGAAGTCGGTCTCACACGGGACCTCGAACGTGCAGCTCGCATCCTTGACCACGCGGCACGACGGATCCGCGGCGCATCCCGACTCGCCGAGCTGCTCGCACGAGTGGAAGCACGTGTTCCATGACGGGATCGGCGGAATCGGCGCGATCGCGGCGACCGCCGGGCATGGTCCGCACTCCGAGTTGCAGCCCGCTCCGAACGAGTCGCAGGTCAAATCGCCGGGGTCGCGCAGCGGCTCGGGCTGCGCCTGGCCCTCCTCGGCGAGCGCGCACACATCATCGCCGTCGTCACCGCCGGTGAAGAACAGCGTGCATCCAGTCGACAGGCTGGCGGCGAACACGAGACAGGCGAGGCGCATGCGGTCGTGGTTCGCAAAGGTCGAGCCAGCTTCTGTGCCTCGTCGTTCCGGCCAGTTGCGTGGCACGACCCTCAGGATTCCGTGGCTCAAGGGAGGACCGGTGCCAGCTCCATCGCGATACTTCTGCGCTCGGCGCGCGCGACCTTCATCTCGAGGTACGCGGAGAAGTAGTCCTCGTGGCGCAGCTCGAAGCGGTGGGTGCCCGGGGTGACGGCGACCCCGCCACGCAGTGCTTGCAGGGGAGCGACGAACCGGCCGTCGACGTAGACCTGCGCGTCGCGCACGTTGCTCTTGACCTGGATGATCGCGTCGTCTGCGGTGACGCCGTTCGGCCCGACCTTGGGTCCGCATGCCGCGAGCGCGAGCGCGAGCAGCGCGGCCTTCATGGTGTACCGGACAGCGTGAGCTCGATGATGTCCGCGTTGATCCGCATCTTGACGACCGTGTCGGTCGCCGGCGGCTGCTTCGCGATCTGCGCGATCCGCTCGATCGACTCCGTCGTCGTGACACCGATCACCCAGCCGGCAGGAGAGAGCCGGCGCAGCACCGCGCGCTGCACTCCCTTCGCCCCTTGCAGGTACTTGAGCTCCGCGCCGACGATGCCCCACGGCGTCTTCGGCGCCATCCGAACGAGCACGACGCCGGCCTCGGCTGCAGGCGTGTCGTCGCCGGTGAACCCCGTCGGCGCCGCGAGCGCCTGGCGCGCCGGTGGCAGCACATCCGAGGTGGCAGCGACGAGCGCTTCGTCGACCGCGTGCTTGATCACCGCTGGATCGGTGCCGCGCGCCGCGGTGGTCGCGACGCCCTGCCCGACGACCTTCTTGCCGCGGCGCTCGATCATCCGCACGTGCGCGGTGACGAGCACACCGTTGCTCGCGATGCCGCGGACCGGGATCGAAGCGCCAATCGAGACACCTGCGACGGCCGCGAGATCCACCTTGGCCTCGGTCGCGAGCGCCTCGGCCTCGTCATCGTCGAGCGGCAGGTCACCGTCGCCTCGCGCGGCGGGGCCCGATGCCGGAGCGCGCTTGACCGTCATCCCGCCGCCGCGCAGCGCACTCGACAGCGCGCCGAGGCCGGGCAGATTGTTCTCTGCCGCTGCGCCATACGTGGCGCGCACTGCCTCGCCGTCGCCGACGCGCAGCAGCACCGTGACCGCGCGGCCCTTCGAGGCCTCGCCCGCGGACATCGTCGCGATGTTCATCTCCGTCAGCTTGGCGCGCACCTTGTCTCGATCGACACGCACCGTGACCTTGAGTTGCCGGCGATC
>JAYUYE010001183.1:0-6372 GCA_043752985.1 Myxococcales bacterium | reverse complement strand
CCATGTCGACTTCGGTAAGTCGCTGTAGCTGACGAAGTAGGCCTTGGTGCCGCCGATCACCGACGCCTGATAGAGCTTGATCGGGCCCGCGGCTGTCTGCTCCGTCGCCGTCTCCTCCTTCGGCGTACCGGGCATCATCACCGTGAAGTTTGCGGCCTTCTTGGTGAACGCCTGCCAGGTCTTGTCGAACGCGGCGAGCAACAGGAGAGTGACGACGAGGCAACCAGACGCGGTGGTTCTGCGGAGCATCGGGGCCAACCCTAGCATTGCAGCTGACCAAAACCGTGGACAGGACAGGCGGTGCGGTAGGATGGCAACATGTCGGACGGTCCGGGGCTGGCGCCACAGGAGGCACCACAGGAGGCACCAACGAGCGCTCCGTCCGCCATGGCCTCGCTCCAAGACGCACTCCGTCGGGAGCAGAAGAAGGTCGCGCTGGTCCAAGAGGTCAGCCGCGCGCTGTCGGATTCCGGTGATCTCGACACGCTGTTGAACCTCATCATGGCCAAGGTCACCGAGCTCATGGAGGCGGACCGCGCGACGCTGTTCCTCGTCACCGAGGACGGCCAGTCGCTGTGGTCCAAGGTCTCGCAGGGTGGTGAGCGCGTCGAGATCCGGCTGCCCGTCGGTGAGGGCATCGCGGGCTGGGTTGCGCAGACGCGCGAGATCGTCAACCTCCCCGACGCGTACGCGGACCAGCGGTTCTATCCCGCGGTCGATGTGAAGAGCGGCTATCGCACGCGATCGATCCTCAGCGTACCGATGCTCGGCGCGCTCGGCGGGCTCGTCGGCGTGCTCCAGGTTCTCAACAAGCAGGACGGACCGTTCACGACCTCCGACGAGGAGCTGTTGCTCGCCCTCGGGGCGCAGGCGGCGATCGCGATCGAGAACGCGCGGCTCTATCACTCGATGGTCGCGCAGAACCAGGAGCTGTCGCGCGCTCGCCGTGATCTCGAGCGCAGGACGCGCGAGCTCAATGCGCTGTACGAGGTCGAGAAAGAGCTGTCTGCGGCGCTCGACCTCGACGATCTGCTGTCGCGAATCCTCGCCCAGGCGATCACCGCGCTCGGCGGTGGTGCCGGCTCGATCGCGCTCGTCGAACCCGATGGTGCGTTGCGGTTTCGCACGGTCCAGGGTCCCGCCGCGCCGAAGCTGATCCAGCGCACGCTGCCGCACGGCACGGGCCTGCTCGGCTGGGCGATCGCGCACCGGGCGCCGATCATCGTCGACGATCCGGTCCAGGACGCCCGGCACGCGGCAGATGTCGCGAAGGAGGCGGGCGTCAGTCCTCAGCACCTGATGATCGCACCGCTCGTCGACGGCGATGACGTGCTCGGTGGCATCGAGATCATCGATCAGCGTCGCGCCGCGCGCGATGGCGACGGTCCGTGGGGCGAGGACGATCTCAAGCTGCTCGTGCTGATCGCGGCGCAGACCGCCGGTGCGATCGGCATGGCGCGCCGCCGCAGCGAGGCGAGCAATCGCGATCGGCTCGCTTCGATCGGGCGGATGCTCGCGGGCCTGCTCCATGACCTCAAGACACCGATGACGATCATCTCGGGCTACGCGCAGCTGATGGCCGCTGCCGATGAGTCCGACACGCGCGAAAAGTACGTCGAGCAGATCCAGCGCCAGTTCGATCTGATGGCCGGCATGACCCGCGAGGTCCTCGCGTTCGCGCGCGGCGATACCGACCTCGTCGTCCGCAAGGTCTACATCAACAAGTTCACCGAGGACCTCACGACCCAGCTCGGCGCCGCCGTCGCCGGGCGCGGGATCGACTTCCTCGTCGACGCTCGCTACGATGGCATCGCCTTCTTCGACGAACAGAAGCTGATCCGTGTCTTCCACAACCTGACGAGCAACGCGGCCGAGGCAATGCCCGAGGGTGGCAAGCTACGCGTCGTGGTCGAGCGAGAGGGCGACCAGCTCGTGATCAGCGTCAAGGACAGCGGGCCGGGCATCCCGGCGGCCGTCCATGCGCGGCTGTTCGAGCTGTTCGCGACGGGACGCAAGGGCGGCACCGGCCTCGGCCTCGCGATCGTCAAGCGGATCGTCGACGATCATCACGGGACCATTCGCTGCGAGACCGGTGCGACCGGCACGACGTTCGTGATCCGGCTCCCGGTCGCTCGGCCCACCGACGGGGACTGACGCGTTGCCATGCTCGTGATGAGCGGCATCGCGAAGGCGTACGGAGCGTGGCGCGCGCTCGCTGGAGTCTCGCTCTCGGTGGCCGCGGGCGAGGCGGTGCTGCTCGTCGGCCGCAACGGCGCCGGCAAGACGACTCTGCTCCGGATCGCCACCGGCTTCCTCGATGCCGACGCCGGCGGGGTCACGATCGACGGGTTGAGGATCGATCGCGGTCGCGACCGCGCGGCCGCGCAGGCCAAGCTCGGATACCTGCCGGAGCTCGCACCCGCACCCGTCGAGCTCACCGTGCGCGACCACCTCCGGCTGCGCGCGCGGCAGAAGGGCCTGTCCGCGGATGCGGCGCGCACGGCCGTGGATCGCGTTCTCGACGAGGCTGCGATCAGGGCCGAAGCTCCCCGCCCGATCGGCACGCTGTCGAAGGGATATCGCCAGCGCGTCGGGCTCGCGGATGCGCTGCTCGGCGATCCGTCGCTACTCATCCTCGATGAACCGACGAGCGGGATGGATCCGATCCAGACGCGCCAGCTCTGTGACCACCTGATCGCCGCGGCGAAGAAGCGCGCCGTCCTGGTCTCGAGCCACGCGGTCGCGGATCTCGAGCCGCTCGCCCGCCGCGTCGTCGTGCTGCGCAAGGGAATCGTCGTCGCGGATGCCACGCCGGCCGAGCTGTGCACGCAGACGGCGAAGTCCAAGCTCGAGGACGCGGTGATCGCGCTGCTCGACGAACCCGAGGCCGCATGACGGCGGCGTACTGGGTGTGGCGCCGCGAGCTCCACGTCATGCTGCGGGCGCCGATCGTCTACGTGGTCGGCGGCGTGTTCCTCGTAGTCCAGGGCGTCGCGTTCGCTGGCCTCGTGGCGGCGCTCTCCGATCCGCGGCGGCCGGCACCGCTCGGTGCGCTGCTCGAGGGTCAGCTCGCGGGAACGCTGTTGACCTGGGTGCTCGAGCTCGTCGTGCTCACGCTGCTCGGCATGCGCGCGATCGCGGACGACAAGCGCAGCGGCGGCTGGGAGCTGCTGCTGACCGCGCAGGTCGGGGAGGGCGCCGCCGTGATCGGCAAGTGGCTCGCCGCGACCACGATCTACTCGCTGCTCTGGCTGCCGACGCTCGCCTACCTCGGCGTGGTCGCGGCGTTCCGCGCCGATGATGGCGGCTGGGATCTCGCGACGATCGTCACCGGCTACGCGGGTGCGATCGCGATCGGTGCGGCGCTGCTCGCCTGGGCGATCGCGGCGAGCGCAGCGATGGCGTCGACGCTCGGCGCCGGTGCGCTCGGGTTCGCGCTGTTGATCGGGATCTTTCTCGTCGGCGAGCTGCCCGCGCTGTGGCCCGATCTCGCGCTCGATCATCCAACCGCGGCCGCGACGTTCGATCTCGTCTCGGTCCGCGCGACCGTGGGCGCGTTCGCGCGTGGTGAGCTCGGGCTCGCGGCCGGCGTGTTCGTCAGCGCGCTCGCGCTTGTCGGACTCTCGCTCGCGATCACGCTCGCTTGCGTGGGGCGCCGTCGCCGTCGCGAGGTCCGCAATCGCGCGCTCGGCACCGTGGCGTTCGCGGTGATCGGCGTGCTCGCCGGCATCCTCGCCGTCCGCCACCCGATGCGCCTCGATGTCACGGACAGCCGGCGCAACTCGCTCGATCCCGAGACACTCGCACTGCTCTCCGAGCTTCCCGGTCCCGCGACGCTGACGATCGTGCGGCCGACCCTCGGTGGACTCGATCCGATCTACGACGAGGTCGAGCGGGTCACCGCACGGATGGCCGAGGTCGCGCCGGGGATCACGGTGCTCAGCGCCGATCCGGCGAGCGTGCCGGGCGGTCTCGTCGAGATCGCGCGCAGCGCGGGGCTCGCGCCCGGAGACCTCGCGACCGGCGGCGCGATCGTCGTCGATGCAAACGGGCGGCGGCGGGTCGTCGACCTGCTCGGCATCGCGACGATCCAGCGTGGCCCGGGCGATGCGCCGACCGTCGAGCGGCTCGCGATCGAGCAGTCGATCGGCGGAGCCCTCGCGGCGCTCGCGACGCGCGAGCCGATCACCGTGTGTGCGACCACGGGACACGGCGAGCTGCCGTTCGCTGTGGCCGATCCAGCGTCCGCGGACTGGCGCGTCGTCGCAGATCGCCTGCGCGGCGAAGGCATGACCGTCGAGGAGCTCGCGGCGGGCGATAGCGTGACCGCGCGCTGCACGGTGCTCGTCGTGGCGGGACCGGTCCAGCCGTTCGCGCCCGCCGAGGCGCTCGCGATCCAGACCTATCTGCGCGGTGGCGGCGCGGTGCTCGTCGCCGCACCGAGTCGCACCACGGCCGGGCGCAGCGGGCTCGCGACGACCGGGCTCGAGGGCCTGCTCGCCGCTGATGGGCTCGGCCTGCCCGCGGCGATCGTCGTCGATCCCACGCTCACCGTGCGCGAGCTACCCGGCGCGCTGCTCGTGGTCGACGGATACCGCGAGCACCCGATCAACAGCGGCTTTGCCGGCGCTCGCGCGACCCTGTGGTTCCAGCCGCGCGCGATCGTCGCCACCGCAGGAGCCAGCGTGGTGATCGCGGCGAGCACGCAGAGCTGGGGCGAGCGCGATCTTGTCACCGCACCGCCACGGGCAGATGGCGACGATCTCGCCGGCCCGGTCGCCCTCGCCGCGATCGGCAATAGTGGTCGCGTGATCGCGATCGGCTCCGCGGAGTCGCTGTCGACGGCCGTGCTGTCCGGAGGCGCATCTGCAGGGGACCTGTGGCTCGCGCGAGCGATCCGGTTCCTCGCGGGAAAGCCCGAGCCGCGACTCGCGATCGCGGCTCGGGCGCCGGATCAGATCCGTCTCGTGATGACCGCCGGCCAGCGTCGCGCGGTGACCGCGCTGTGTGTCGGCGCCATCCCGCTGGCGTGGGTCGTCCTCGGTGCGGCGCTCGTGTGGTGGCGGCGGAGGCGCGCCACATGATCGCATCGCGGCGCGGGCTCGAGCTGCTCGTTGCGGTCGCCGTGCTCCTCGGTGTGTTGCTCGTCCTCGATCTGCGCCGCGAGTCCCCGACCGCGGATCGCTCGCTCGCGCAGGGCCTCAACGTCGATGCCGTGACCGCACTGCACTGGGTCCGCCCGGGCGCTCCCGATCTCCACCTCGTCCGCGAGGGCGAGCGCTGGATGTGGGTCACCCCGGTCGAGGCGATCGCTGATCGCAGCGCCGTGGCGAACATTCTGGCGACGCTGCGCGCGGCACGCTGGCATCGCCGTGAGGCCGCGTCTGCCGCGGGCCGCACGCACGCGGTCCTGACGATCAGCACCGCGTCGCCGACGACCGGTGGCAAGCCGCCCGAGTACGCGGACCTCCCGCGCCGGACGCTCGCGATCGGTGCGCCGTTGCCCGGCACGGAGCAGGCGTGGATCGTCGACGGCGACCACGCTCTCCTCGTCGATGCGTGGGTCGCACGCGCGCTCGATCCGGATCCGGTCACGCTGATGATCCGTCGCCCGCTCGATGCCGTCGTGCAGGCGGCATGGATCGAGATCACCGATGCACGCGGCGCGCTGCGGCTCGAGGGCACGCCGCGTCGGCTCGTCACGCCGTACGTCGCGCTGGTTCAGCCCGCGCTGATCACGCAGCTTCACGACGCTCTCGCGGCGCTCGAGGTCGTCGCGTTGCCACCCGACGCGCAGCCCGCATCCGCCGACGCGGTCCGCATCATGACGCCGGCCGTCAGCCTCCGGCTCGGCAGCGGGTGCGGCGAGGCGCGCAGCCGGATCACCGCAGCGAGTGTCACCGGCTGCGTCGACCGCGCCGCGTCCGATCAGGTGATCGCCGCACTCGCTGCACTGCGCGGCAACGGTCGTGAGGTGCTCGATCCCCGGCCTGCGCCGCTCGATGCCGCGACCATCACGCTGCGCGATGGCTCGATCCTCGACATCACGAAGCTGCGGATCGGAGAGCACGCGGCCGATCCGGTGCGCGTGACCGAGCTGCTCTCCGTGCTGTCCGCGCCGGCGGACGTCGGTGAGCTCCCCTCGACGACGAAGGTGAAGGCCACGCTCTCCGTGACCGATCGGCAGGGCACGACGATCGCTCTCGACGTCATCGCGGGCGGCATGGTCCGCCGGCCAGGTGAGGAGCTCGCGATGATCCTCGCGCCCGCGGCGATCGCCGTTCTCGAGCGGCCGGGCAGTGCGTATCGCGATCTCGTCCCGTGGGTCGAGGACCCGCTCGCCGTGGGTGCGATCAGGATCGACGACCGCAC
>JAYUYE010001182.1:0-2516 GCA_043752985.1 Myxococcales bacterium | reverse complement strand
CGACAGGTCGCGAGTCTCGCAGGACCGAGCTCCGCGAACCGCTCCTTGACCGCAGTCTGCTCGTGCGGTGGCGGCGTGAACCGCACGCGATCGATCGCGAGGTTCGAGCGCGCCTCAGTTACGGTTGCGCATCACGAGAGCCGTCAGCGTCGCCACTGCGCCGGCGACGTTGACGCCCGAGGCGCGAGCCGCGATCACCTTGTGGATCGCGTCGCGCATCTCGCGCTGGCGATCGGCAGGCAAGTTGGCCACGAGCTCGCTCGCCTGGTCGACGAGCGAATCGACGGCATCCTGACCAGCGGGCGCCGGAGCGCTGCCGCCGAACGAGGGGCCACTCCCCTGCGAGCTCGAGGGTGTCGGGCCGGTCGGTACCGAGCCAGCATCGAGCACCGCGGCCAGCTCGACGCGCTTCTTCTGGGTCAGGCCGACGTCCGCGCGATCGAGCTTGATCGGCGTGATCGTGCCCTTCTGCACGTGGGTGATCGAGCCGTCGAAGATGCCGTTCGCGTCGAGGGCGAACGTGATCTGGAACTGATGGCTGCCCTTGGGCTCGGGCGACAGGCCGTCGATCACGACGGTACCGATCTTGTCGTTTTGACTCGCCTTGGGGTTATCGCCCTGGAAGACGGGAACGAAGATGCTGGTCTGGTTGTCGCGGGCCGTGGTGTAGCCGCCGCGGGTCACGCGATGCGGGATCACGTGATCCTTGGGGATCAGCGAGTCGTAGATATCGTCGATCAGGCCAATGCCGAGCGTGTGACTGACGACGTCCTTGATGTTGGTGTTCGCGAGCTCGGCGGAGACGGTGACGCTGTTGTCGACCTTCGGCGCGGCGTCGGAGATCTCGGGCGCGAGGCTCGGGGTGAACGACGCGGCGAATCGGGCGGCGCCCATCGCGACGATCTCGTCGGGATTGAGGTCGGACTTGATGGTCTTCTTGTAGCGCTCTTTGAGGAGGCGCGAGACCGCGGGGATCTTCGACGAGCCGCCGACGAGGACGAACGCGTCGACCTCGTCGTGCTTGAGGCCGCTCGTCCTGCCGGCGGACTCGATCGCGACGTCGCACTGGCGAAGCGTCTTGTCGATGATCGGGCGGACCATCAGATCGAACTCGCTCGGCGTGAGCGTGTAGTTGATCTCGTCGATGCCTTGCGTGGGGTTCTCGACGTGGAACTCCTGCGGCTGGGCTTCGTTGCAGATATTGATCTTGACGAGCTCGGCGCGCAGCCGGAGCTTGCCGAGGAGCTTGGCGTCCTGCGAGAAGTCGCGGCCGTGCTGCTCGCGCATCTTGCGGAGGACCCAGTGGACGATCTGCTGATCGATGTCACCGCCACCGAGGTGGGCGTCACCGCCGGTGCCGAGGACCGACGCCGTGCGCTCGTCCTCGATCCGCACGACGGAGACGTCGAAGGTGCCGCCACCGAAGTCGTAGACCACGAACGTCTGGGGCTCGCCCTTGTCGAGGCCATAGGCGACCGCGGCGGCCGTGGGCTCGTTGATGATCGCGAGCGGGTTGAGGCGAGCAATCTTTGCGGCCTCGGCGGTCGCGTTCTTCTGCGGCTCCTTGAAGTAGGCCGGCACGGTGATCACCGCGTCGTGGATCGGCTCGCCGATCAACTTCTCGGCGCACAGCTTGAGCTCCTTGAGGATGCAGGCGGAGACAAACTCGGGGTCGAGATCGCGGCCACCGGCGCGCGCCATCGACTTGCCGCCGAGCGGGTTGCGCTCGCCCATGATGCGCTTGACCTCGAAGATCACGTTGCCCGGCTCGCGGGACATCTTCTCCTTGGCGGCCTTGCCGACGCTGACCTGCCCGTTCGGTCCGACATAGACGACCGACGGCGTGGTCGGCTCGTTCTGCCTGTTCGGGATGACCTTCACATCGCTCTTCGCGTAGCTGTACGCCGCGACGACCGAGTAGGTCGTTCCGAGGTCGATACCGATCACCTTGTGATATTCCGCCATGGTCACTCCGTGGGCAGCAGGCTGCCGATGTTCGAGACGTCGAGGCTAGATCCGGACGGTTGCGCCGACGCGCCAGTCGCATCGTTCGGCGCACGGGTGGGTGCGGCGCCCGCGAACGGCTGGAGCTGGGTCGCGAGATCGGGGTCGAGCCCGCTCGGCAACCACAGCCAGTACGCGTCCGGGTGGAGGAGCATCGCCTCGGGGCCAAGCTCGTCGACGAGCCAGGTCGTGACGAGGGACGCGATCCGGGCCGGCTCGAACGCGCGATCGCGCGGGGCGGGCTGGATGGTGAGGAGTGCGTTCTGCGGATGCTCGCGGTCGTAGGCTTCGCGCGAATTCGCTGAGCCGATCAGCTTCTCGATCGCCTGGAGCTCGATGATCCCTGCCTCGTCGTCGCCGGCAGCGCTCTGGCCCTTCGCGCGCCGCGCTGCCATCGCCCTGCCGCGCTTGTCGGAGAGCAGCTTCTTGATCTCGTCGATCGAGGCGAGCGGCGACGAGCCGAGGCGCGCGTAGGCGTTCTCGGGATCGATCGCCAGTCGGGTCTTGGGCCG
>JAYUYE010001181.1:0-6385 GCA_043752985.1 Myxococcales bacterium | reverse complement strand
CCGACGAGCTGCGGCCCTCGGGCAACGAGACATCGGGGACGTCGATCATGGGCCCCGCCGAGACGACCATTGCCTGGTGCACCTTGTTCTCGAGCTCGCGGACGTTGCCCGGGAAGTCGTAGCTCTGGAACCGCGCGAGTGCGGCGGTGGAGATGCCGTCGATCGGCTTGCCGAGGCGCGCGCGGTACTTCTGGATGAAGTGGTGCACCAGCAGCGCGATGTCCTCGGGCCGCACGCGCAGCGACGGCAGGTGCATCGGGAACACGTTGATCCGGTAGTAGAGGTCCTGGCGGAACGCACCGCGCGCGACGAGCTGGTCGAGGTCGCGGTTGGTCGCGGTGATGATCCGGACATCGACGCGGCGATCCTGATCGTCGCCGATCCGGCGGAACTCCTGGCTCTGCAGGACGCGCAATAGCTTCGCCTGAAGCGGCAATGGCAGTTCGCCGATCTCGTCGAGAAATAGCGTGCCGGTGTGCGCCGCGTTGAGCAGACCTTCACGATCGCGGGTCGCGTCGGTGAACGCACCGCGGACGTGGCCGAACAGCTCGTCCTCGAGGAGTGCCTCGGGGATCGCGGCGCAGTTGACCACGACAAACGGTGCATCGTGGCGCGGCGACGAGTTGTGGATCGTGCGCGCGACGAGCTCCTTGCCCGTGCCGCTCTCGCCGAAGATCGCGACGGTGACATCGGTCACCGCGACCATCGCGATCCGGTCGTAGAGCTCCTTGATCCAAGGCCCGGTGCCGATCAAGACGTCGCTCTTGCGCGGCCGTCGCTTCTCGAGCGGGTTACCCACCGCCGAAGCCGCGCGCCCGACCCGGAACGCGAGCTCCGAGGCGTTGAACGGCCGCGTGACGACGTCCGCCGCGCCGGAGCGGTTCGCGAACGCCGCTCCGTCGGGTCCCGCGGCCATCAGCACCACGCGCACGCCGCCGCCGAGCGTCACGAGCTCGCGAATCGAGGCTGCTGCCGGCGGTGGATCCGCCTCGAGCAGCACCACGTCGTAAGGCGCGCCCGCCGTGATTCCGGCGCGGAGCTGCGCGCCCGCCTGATCACGCGATGACCACGTCACCTCGGTCGCAAGATCACCGAGGAGCTCTGCGACCGTGTCGCGCGTTCCCTGGTTCTTGTCGACGACGAGTACCCGCGGCGGCATCCGCCTGGATCATACGCGAGCCGGCCGCAGCGCTGTCAGCGTCGGTTCGGTTGCCAGTGAATCGCGTCGGCCAGGCCGTGATCTGCGATCCCGTGTGATGGCCGCTCGGGTTGCTTGTGCCGGCGGTCATGCACGTACGGACACGGTCGCGCGTCGACGCCTCGCGCTGTTTACCAGTCGCGGTCGGTGTTCGATGAGCCACTCGCACGGCGGCGAGCTTCTTCGCGCTGCAAGCGGCGCGAGAACTCCTCGAGATCGTCGAGCTTCTTCTCGCGCGGGGTCTTCGGTGAGGTCTGGTTGTCGCGATTCGCAGGTGGCCGCGCGCGCGGGGGGGGGATCTTGTTCTGGCCGGATCCAGAACCCTGGCCCGCGGAGCCCTGGTTCGAGCCGTTCGAGCCGTTCGGGCCCTGGTTGGATCCGTTCTGCGGCTGCGCGGAGCCCTGGCCCTGCTGACCGGATCCTTGGTTCGATCCCTGGCCTTGCTGGTTCGAGCCCTGGCCTTGCTGGTTTGATCCCTGGCCTTGCTGGTTCGATCCCTGGCCCTGCTGGTTTGAGCCCTGGCCCTGCTGGTTTGAGCCTTGGCCCTGCTGACCGGATCCCTGGTTCGATCCCTGGCCTTGCTGGTTGGAGCCTTGGCCCTGCTGGTTCGAGCCTTGGTTCGATCCCTGGCCCTGCTGACCGGATCCCTGGTTCGAGCCCTGGCCCTGCTGGTTTGATCCTTGGTTCGATCCCTGCCCCTGCTGGTTTGATCCTTGGTTCGAGCCCTGGCCTTGCTGGCCCTGCTGACCCTGCTGACCCTGCTGGCCTTGCTGGCCCTGCTGACCTTGCTGGCCCTGCTGACCCTGTTGACCTTGCTGGCCCTGTTGACCTTGCTGACCTTGCTGACCTTGCTGACCTTGCTGACCTTGCTGGCCTTGCTGCTGCCGCTGTTGCGGTTGCTGCTTCTTCTCGCGACGACGAAGTGCGAGCTCGAGATTCATCCGTGCATCCTCGAAAGCAGGGTCATCTCGCAGCGCCTGCTTGTACGCCTCGATCGATTCCTCGAGCTTGTCCTGCTTGAGCAGCGCATTGCCGCGATTGAACTGCGCGGCGCCGCGGACATGCGGGTCCTTGGACTTCGCTGCTTGCTTGAGATCTTCGATCGCGCGCTCGGTCAGCCGCTGCTTCTCTGCCGGATCGACGGTACGCGCCGCCTTCTCGAGCTGCGCGGTGCCGCGATTGAACGCGAGCCCATCCTTGTCGACCGTGCCGGTGCGCGCGGCGCGATCGTAAGCGGCGAGCGCGTCATCGTAGCGGCCCTCGGCGTAGGCCTTGTTGCCTGCGACGACGTCTGGATCCGGCGAGCGGAACGGCTCCCAGGCACCGAGCGTCAGCAGCAGCACGAGTGCGAGGGCGCGACGCACCGCTCGAGCATGACACGTGGCCGTCACTGCGCCTCCGGATACTTCCGGCGTCGCCGGGTGCCGACCGCCGCCTCGATCACGAGCAACATGAGGCCGGCGAACAGGAACGGCTCGAACACGTCCTTCATCTCCTTGATCTTCTTCGTGGCGAGCCCGCGATTGACCGCGCGCAGGGCCTCGACGATCGGCGTCGGATCGACCTCGCCGCGCTCCGTAGCGAGCATGAACCGCTTCGCATCGCCGCCAGCCTCGGCGAGCGCGCGCATGCCGGCGTCCTCGCGCTTGGAGATCACGGTCGAGCCGTCAGGCAGCTTCTTCGGCTGCGTCGTGCGGCGATTGCTGTTGAACGGATCGATCTCGTAGACCATGCCGCCCTGCTCGGAACCGACGCCGACGAACACCACGGCGACGCCGAGCTCGCGCGCGTTTGTGACCTCGCGGAGGGTCTCCTCATCGGGGTCGCCGCCGTCGGTGATGATGAGGATTGCCTTGCCGCGCTCGACCTTCTGCTCGAGGACCTCTTCCTTGTCGTCCGTCTTCGGGTCGAGGCTCTCGCCTCGCAGCGGATCCCCACCGTGGCCACGCCGGCCGATCTTGCCGCAGCCGAGGTCGTCATAGAGGTCCGGGCGCAGGAGACAGCGCGATACCCGCAGCACCTCGGCGATGTTGGAGCCGGGCGGCAGGTCACCGGGCCCGAGGTCGTTGAGGAACCGGATCGCGACCTCGTGGTCCTCCGTCAGCGGGAAGTTGGTCGCCGCACCGGCGAACACGACCGGGCCGATGCGGTCGCCCGCGAGCTCGTCGATCACGGCGGTCGCGAGCTCGCGCGCGCGCTCGAGCCGATTTGTTGGCAGCTTCTTCTTCGTCATTCGCGCGGTCGGCCCGACATCGTCGACGAGCATCGACTTCGAGACATCGACCGCGACGACGAGGTCGAGGCCGCGGAGCTCGATCTTTCGCTTGCCCTCGAGCTGCGGCCGCGCCGCCGCGAGCAGCAGCAGCACGAGCGCACCGGCAGCAACACCATCCTTGAACGCGCGCCGCCCCGGCGACATCGTCGCCAGCACGCGCGACACGATCGGCAGCTCACCGAGCCGGCCCGTCAGCTGCCGACGGCGTGCGCGGTCGTAGAGGTGCAATCCGATCACCGCGAGCGGCGAGGAGATCGCGACCCACATCAGCCACTTCGTGACGAACGTCAGCGCCGTCAGGTGCGTCCACAGCCAGCTCACGGGAGCCTCCGCAGCCGCGTGTGCGAGAGCAGCAGATCGAGCCCGAGCAAGATCGCGGCAAGCACCACGAACGGGATGAACAGCTGCTTGTCGGGGATGCGCTCCTCGCGGACGCGCTTGATCTTGTCGAGCTTCTTGCGAACCGCCTGGAAGCCCGTGTCGAACGTGTCGTAGTCCGTGGCGCGGAAGAAGTCGCCACCGGTCAGGCTCGCCACGCTGCGCAACGTCGCCGGGTTGACCGACATGCCGCCGAAGAAGTTGTTCGCCTCGCGTCCGACGAGGACGGTGTAGACCTTCACGCCCATGTCCTTCGCGGTCTGCGCCGCTTCATCGGGCTCGAACCGGGTGACCCAGTTCGTGTCGCCGTCAGACAGCAGGATCACGACCTTGTTCTTCTTCGGTCCGACGCAGTAGCCCTCAGCCGAGCAGGTCATCTCCTTCGCGCACTTCGTCTCTGCTCCCGGTGTCGGATCGCACAATCCGTCGGCGCGCCGCAGCTGGGCCAGCGCGAGTGCGAGGCCATCGCCGATCGCGGTCCCGAGCGCCGGTACGTCACCGATCACGAGGTCGCGCACGATCTGTTCGACGAGCTTCGTGTCCTGGGTCAGCGGACAGCGCAGCATCGCCTGCTGGCCGAACACCACGAGGCCGACGCGGTCGTGCTTCGTCTGCCGCAGAAACCGGCGAACCACGCGCTGCGCGGCATCCATGCGGTCGCGCGGAAGATCGGTCTCTTCCATCGACTTCGACATGTCGAACACGATCATGATGTCGATCGAGTCCTCCTCGTACTTCACCGTGCGAAACGTCTCGGGCCGCATCAGTCCGACCGCGAGGCACGCGATCGCGAGCACGCGGAGGACCGCGGGCAGGTCCGACACCCACGCGAGGAGTCCGCGCGCATGCACGAGCGCGACCTGCGAATACCCGAGCGCCGCGACTCGCCGACGCTGCAGATGAAACGCGATCACCCCGACGAGCAGGCCACCGAACCCGAGCCAGCCCGCTCGCGGCGATCGCCACACGATCGTCTCGCCCGCACGCTCGGCGTTGATGTGGTTGTAGAGCAGAACCGCGACCAGGCTGCCGATCACGGCGACCAGGAGCCACGGCACCACCACCCGGATCCGCGCGCGACGCTGGGCCTCGTTCCCGACGAGGATCCACACCGTCGTCAGCACGACGAGCGCCACCGCCCCGACGATCGAGCTGATCCACCACGCCCGGTTCATGCGGCTGCCTTCGCCGCGACCTTCGCGGCCTCCTGCAGCTGCGTCGTGGTCACGACCAGCGCGCGTGCATCGTCGAGCACGGCCTGCGCTTCCGGCGCACTCGCATGCAGGCCTCCGTACTTCACGACGTCACATCGATCGAGCCAGCTGTCGATCAGCTCGAGCCCCTCGTCCGGTGTGACCCTGCGCAGGCGTCGCATCAGCTCGCTCGACGTCAGATCGCGCGTCGCGACCCGATAGCGGGCCCCGAGGTAGTCGCGGATCACATCGACCATGCTCGCGTACCCCGCCCTCCGGTCCTCGTCGCGGCCGAGCACCCCGGCCGACTCGATCTCGAGCAACGCCTCGAGGGCTCGCTCACCGGTCATATCGATCCGGCGCGGCGCAGCGATCACGCCACCGGTCAGCCGCATCGTGTGCTTGCGCCGCCGGCTTCGCATCCACAGCGCCGCAAGCACGAGCCCGATCGCACCCCCGGCCCCCGCCGCGACCCACAGCCAGAACCAGTCGCGCGACGCGAGCTCGGTCGGCGGCTGCATCTCTCGCATGAGCTTCGGATCGTCGACGACCTCGCCGAGCACACCGTCGACGCGCAGCCGGATGGCGTTGGTCTGCACCTGCCCGACCTTGCCGGCGATCGTGTACGTCACCGTGATCGGCGCGATCTGAAGATCACCTAGATCCCACGCGAGGACATCGAGCTGCCACTCGCGCGTGCGCTTGCCATCGGCGCGCGGCCGATCCTCGGTCAGCTTCTTGCGGACTTCGAACGCGGAGCCGAGCTCGAGTGGTTCGACGAGGTTGACCTCGACACCGTCGCCGAACGTCGCCGAGATGAACACGGTGAACCGCCCCCCGAGCCGAACATGGGTCGGACTTGCCGACGCGTTGACCTCCGGCGCATTCGCGTCGGTCGGAAGCTGAATGATGACCGGGCCGGTCGCCGAACCCGAACCCGAACCCGAACCCGAACCCGAACCCGAACCCGAACCCGAACCCGAACCCGAACCCGAACCCGTCGCAGGTCCGGAACCCGAATTCGAACCCGAACCCGTGTCCGGTGCGGAGCCCGAGCCCGTCGTCGCCGGATCCGCGTTCGGGTTGGTGCGGGGCTGCTGCGCGAACGCCGTCGTCGCGGCGAACAACACCGCACACATCCCGATCCAGACCTCTGCTTGGCGTTCTCGGCGTCTTGGCGGTTCAACCTCTGAAGCACGAACCGGAGCACGCACCGAGGAAGCAGGGGCGGTCCCCGCCAGATCACGCACTCCGCCAAAGAGCACACGCGCGCTCGGGTCAAGCCCGAACCCTGTCTGCTCCGCGATCTCTGCGGCCTCTGCGGTACACGGTTCCGGCGGA
>JAYUYE010001180.1:0-2521 GCA_043752985.1 Myxococcales bacterium | reverse complement strand
CGATGAGCAGCGGATCGAGTGCGAGCTTGGCGCGGTCGCCGAGGGCGCGCCGGACGACCGCCGTATCGAGACCGGGAACGAAGTCGGCGAGGTCGCGTGCGGCCATCTGCGCGAGGCGCGTGGCACCGCGCTCCAGCCGGCGCTCGATCACGCGCTCCCACTCCGTGGCGGCCCGCGTCGCGGCGAGTCGCAGCATGCGGTTGATCTCAGCCTCGAGCCGGCTCTGACTGCGCCGCAGCTGAACGATCTGGATCTGATCGAGCGCCTCGTCGAGCGAGCCGCTGAGGATCAGCGCCTTCGCCGCGGACAGCCGCGCCTTGCCGTCGCCGAGCACGCCGATGCCGTCGATGCCGGCGCACTGCCAGTAGGCGATCTCTGCGTGATCGAACCGGCCGGTCGCGACCAGCGCCTCGATCAACATGCCGGCGTCCTCGTCGTCCGTGATCCGCCCGCGCGTGAGGCCCGTGATCACCCGGCCCGGATCGCCGCGGTGATGGCCTTCCCAGGCATAGGCGCGCGCGAGCAGGCCGGCGTCACTCTTCCAGTGCGCGATCCGCTTCAGCGCCCAGCCGAAAGCCTCCTGCGTCGGACCATCGTCGGGAACGCGCGACATCGCGTCGTCGGCGAGCTCGATCGCTTCGGCGATCCGTCCGACATCGAGGTGAGCGAACGCGATCAGGAGCGCCGCGTGGTGAGGAGCCTGCCAGTCCGCGGTCGACAGCTTGCCGCTCGCCGATCGATCGAGGATCTCGCGGCAGCGATACTGCGCCTCGGCGAACGCCTGACCCGGGCGGCCGACCTGACGTAACCGGCGCACGCAATCGAGGTGCGCTGCACCGAACTGCGGTGCGGCAACGGTCGCGCGATCGGCCCAGCGATAGCTCTCCTCGCGGCGCGACTGATCAGCGAGCTGCAGCGAGTAGTTGTGACAGGCGTAGGGGTTCGCGGGCATCAGGCTCGCCGCGATGCCCTGGTGCCGCACGCCCATGTTCTCGAGGACTCGCTCGTCGGCAAACGGCTCTCCCCAGATCGAGAGGTGCGGCTTGGCGTACATCGGCGCTTCTTCGACCAGCGGCAGGATCGCGCGCCGCTCGGTGTCGCCGCTGAGCAGGCCGGCGACGTAGCGGTTGCGACGCGCCACCGGATGCGTCGGATCGATCCGCAGGATCGCGCCGTCGAGCATTCGCGCTTCGTCGCGCGCGATCTCGGCGAGGACGCGAAGAAACGGAATCGCGAGGCGCGGCGGTGGTTGCGAGAGGTCGCCGGAGATCTGACCGAGCGCGGTGCCCTGCTTGAGCAGACTGTCGAGGTTCGCGAGGCGCTCGGCCGCGGTCCGCAGATCGTCGACGGTGAAGTCGGCGAACCCGTCGATCACCGGCAGGCGCCGCGTCGACAACCAGCCCGCGAGGCATTGCCCGAGCTGCTGCGACAGTGCGAGCCCTGGCGTCGAGCCCCACTCCTCGAGTGGGCCGTACGGCCGGCGCGAGCGCAACACCAGCGCAGCAGGTCGCCGCGGATCGAGCGAGAGCTCGAAGAACAGCACCTCGTGACGGCGCGATACGCGGAAGAACCAGTCGATGCTGTCCTCGACCTGCGAATGGCGCGCATCGAGCAGCTGGCCCTGCTCGTCGACGAGGCGCTCGTCATCGTGATCACCGAGCGTGACCACGCGGTGGCGGACCAGCTGATCGTAGACGAGCAGCGAGATCAGCCGCGCGATGTACGGCTTCGCGCCTTCGAGCTCGCCCGGCACGACGAGCGTGCTGGCGAGAAACGTCGCGCGGTGCGGATAGGGCAGCGGTCCCATGACCCACGCCGAGGATACGGCAGAAGGCGGGCACGCCGGGCGGATCGGATCATCGAATGCCGAGCGTCTGCGCGAGCCGGCCAGCCTCGGTGGTCTGGCCGCAGGCAGTGAATGCCCGCCAGGCGAGGAACTGGTGGGCGCGGGTGCTGCTTGCGAGGGGCTCGGCGTCCCGGCAGGCCTCCTTCCACATCGCGTTTACGAGCTGGGCCTCGACGAGCAGTGAGCGCGCCTCGGCGGTGCTCCGGTTCATGAAGTTGTCGCTCGCCAGCGACAACGCCCGTCCCGGCTCTCGGCCGGCGCCGAGGTAGAACCGCGCCGCGTGGTCGGCGAACGCCTCCTCGAGCGGGTACTTCAAATAGACGGTCCAGGCCGCGTGCGCCTCGGTGGTCTTGCCGGCGAGCGCGAGGAGCTCCGGATGTGCGGGCTCGGATCCGAGGGCGGCGGTCACGAGCTCGGTGGGATCACCGCCGGTCGCGCGCATCACCGTCGCGAGCTGAACGGTGGCGTCGACGTACCCGGGCATCCGCCGGTGCGCCTCCTCGAACAGCTGGCGCGCTGCCGCGAGCTCGCCCTTCTGCACGTGGAGCCGGCCCCACTGGACGAGCAGCCACGCGACGAGCACCGGTGACGGATCACGCAGCGCCGCGGCCGCGACGGGAATCATCGTGACCGCCTCGTCGAGCCTGCCGCGCAGCGCGAGGTTCGCAGCGAGGG
>JAYUYE010001179.1:0-2522 GCA_043752985.1 Myxococcales bacterium | reverse complement strand
TCCTCGTGCTATCTAAGACGCAGGCATCTCATGGATCTCGCTGAACAGTCCGTCTGGGAGCTGATGAGCCACGGTGGTGGCGCGATGTGGGTCGTGGTCGCGTTCTCCGTGATCGCCCTCGCGGTAGCCATCGAGCGCGCCATCGCTCAATGGAAGTTCGTGACCCGGGCACGCGCGCTCGGGGAGCGGGTCACGCGATGTCTCCAGCGCGGCGCCCTCGATGAGGGTCGCTCTGCGTGTGAGAAGTCGCCGTCCCCGGTCGCGGACATCTTCCTGGTTGGCTACGAGCGGCTCGGCCGGGCAAAGCCCGAGCACGTCGTCACCGCCGTCCATCGCGAGCGCCTCCGGGTCAACACGGACCTCCGCTCGCGGCTGTGGATGCTCGGCACCGTGGGTGCCACCTCACCGTTCGTCGGTCTGTTTGGCACCGTGGTCGGCATCATGACCGCCATGGATGATCTCGATCCGGAGTCGACCGTGAAGCTCGGCGAGATCTCTGGCCCGATCTCCGCCGCTCTGATCGTCACCGCGGCCGGCATCCTCGTGGCCGTCGAAGCCGTCATCCTGTTCAACTTTTTCAGCCAGCGTGCGAATCGCATCGCGCTGGAGATGAAGCTCCTCACCGATGAGTTCCTCGAGCTCTTGCTCGAGGCGCCCACCGACTCGCTCGCCAAGAAGGTCGTCACCAAGGCGGGGAAGGGCGGAGACGATGGCGATCGGGAAGCAGCCTGACGTCAGCGATGACGTCGATGGGGGAGAGGGCGGCGATGCGATCTTTGCCGAGATCAACATCACCCCGCTGACAGACGTCTTCCTCGTGATGGTGATCATCTTCATGGTCAGCGCCCTCGCCGTGCAGGTCGAGCGCAACGTCGAGAAGAAGCAGGTCACCGAGAAGAAGGAAGCGGAAGACATCGAGAAGCGGTCGGGCATCAAGGTCAACCTGCCGGCCGGCGCCGCGCAGGAGATCGACCCCTCCAAGGCGTCGCTCGTTCTCGTCGTGCCGATCAACGGTGATGTCGTCGTCGGCGGCAAGGTGATGAAGGATGCCGAGCTAGACAACTTGTTCCGCGCCGCCTTCGCGCGCGACAAGCTGACTCAGGTCGTGCTCAAGGCCGACACGGGTGTGCAGCACGGCAAGGTCGTGAATCTGATGGAGCGCGCGAAGCAGGTCGGGTTGACCCGCCTTGCGATCGGCACCAGCGGCGGCTGAGCCGCCCTTCACGCGCGCCGTCTGTGCGCGCTTGCAAGGAGGCGCCATCCTCACGTCTCCGCGAGCCTCGCGAGGACGTCCGCCGCGGTCAGCCGACCTCGGAACCGCAGGAGCCGCGGATCGAGCGCGCCGGGTGCGTGGGCATGCAGCGCGCTGTCGCGCCGGTCATGCACGCACAGCACGTAGCTCGTGATGCCCGCGGCCGCGTAGCGCGCGTGCTGGGCTGCGAGATAGTCCGCGGTCGCGAAGCCGACCAGCTCGAACAGGGTCCGGGTCCCCGCATGCCCGATCGCGAGATCGGGGAACACGAGCTCCGTCCCGCTCGCGATCGGCGATGGATCACGCTCGACCCGCAGCTCCGGCGCGGCCTTCGCGAGGTCTCGTGCGAGCCGCACGGTGGCGCTCGGCTTGCCGCGGAGAACCACCGGCGGCAGCAAGACCGGCGGCACGACGCGCAGCATGCTCGGCCCGTATCCGAAATCGCAGCCGACGACGAGCTCGAACCGCGGCACATCGGCGAGCAGCGGGATCAGCCCGGCGAGCGCGCCACCGTAGACGCCCGTGTCATGAAACAGCGACAACGGGCCCATGATGTCGAGCACCGTAGCGTCGGACGCGGCGCGAGCGCGCGAGACCGTGACCAGCAGCCCGAAGCGCTTCGCCGACCGGATCAGCTCGTGCGCCTCCCCCCACACCACGAGCCGCAGCTCGCGCGCACGACGCACAGCGCGCTGGATGCGATCGAGGTTGGCGTAGCCAGCGAGCCGGCGTTCGTCGGGACGGCCATCGGGTAGCGTGACCGGACGCTCGGCTGCGAGATCGATCCACATCAGCTGATCGACCTCCTCGGGGGCGATGCCGAGCACGTCGCTCGCGGCGACGAGGCGAGCGGCACGTTGCCGGTCATCGAGGGCGGGATGGCCGAGGACCAGCGCGCGGATCTTGCGCGCGATCCGTGCCCGTTCGGCTCTGCCGCCGAGGACGCGGCGCAGTGCGCCGAGGATCGCGGCAACGCGCGACGCGCGGATCGAGGAGTGCTCCAGGCGTTCTCGCAGGACCCGCCAGGGCTCGCCCCGCGCGTCCACGACGTGATCGACGACGGTCGCGATCCACGGAATGTCAGTATCGCCGTACAGCCGGATATCGGTGTGGTCGGCGACGCCGTGCAGATCCGAGATCACGGGGCACCTCCCACCGCTGCGTTCGCGGGCGCGTGGCGGCGGTTCACATAGCCGACCTCCGCGGTCTCCTCGACCACAAGCTCGTAGATCCGCGCGCGCTTGCCATCGCGCGGCCGCAGGACCCTTCC
>JAYUYE010001178.1:0-6390 GCA_043752985.1 Myxococcales bacterium | reverse complement strand
TCCCGGAGGACAAGGACGGCTTCCAGGACGAGGACGGCTGCCCCGAAGGTGAGAAGGGTGACCGCGACGGCGACCGCATCGTCGATGAAGTCGACAGGTGCCCCGACGAGGCCGAGGACTACGACCAGTTCGAGGACGAGGACGGCTGCCCCGATGTGGACAACGATCAGGACAAGATCCTCGACGTCGATGATCTGTGCCCCAACGATCCGGAGGACTACGACGGGTTCGAGGACGAGGACGGTTGCCCCGATCTCGACAACGACAAGGACCGGATCCTCGACAAGGACGACAAGTGCCCGAACGAGCCCGAGACCTACAACAACTTCGAGGACGAGAACGGCTGCCCCGATCGCCACGGTGCCGAGCTCACCGGGGGCGGCATCATCACGCTCGAGCCGATCGAGTTCCAGTACAACAAGGCCGTCATCCTCACGTCGTCGTATTACATCCTCGACGCGGTGGTCGCGACGATGAACAACAACCCCGACATCGCGCTGATCGAAGTGCAGGGCCATACCGACGAGCGCGGCAACGATGCGTACAACCTCGATCTCTCGGAGCGCCGTGCCGCCGCCGTGATGGCGTACCTCACGTCCCACGGAGTGGAGGTCCAGCGCCTGCAGGCCGAGGGCTACGGCGAGACCCAACCCAAGGACCGCCGGAACACCGAGGCAGCGTGGGCACTCAATCGCCGTGTCGAGTTCATCATCTTGAAGCGTGCCGACGACTAGCAGGCCCGGTCACCGATCAAGATCAGAGCGAGGGACATCCGAGCGCGTGGCAGCGCACTAGAATCATGCCGCCCGGGCCCGCTCACGCACGGTTGGCCCCGGTCCGAACGACTCGGGCATGCTCGAATCCGACAACTGGGTCTCGAACACCCTGGATGCCGGGGTCTGGAGCGACTACGGGGGGAGGCGTTCGAGCGAGAAGATCTCGACGGCGACCGTCGCGGCATAGTGCGCGAGCGGTGGCGGCCCGGCCGGGCGCGTGATGCCGGCGGCCGCGATCAGGGTCTCCTCGCATGCGAGGACCTCCGCGCGTTGCAGCGGATAGGGCTGGTGATGCACGGCGCCGCGCCGCAGGCTGCCGTTGCGTCCGGTCGTGTAGAGCAGGTACCGCTCGGCGACGAAGTGCTCGAGCGTCCCCGGCTTTGCGACCGCCGGCTCGGTGAGCGGGCGACACGCTACGCGGCATTCACCGGGAAGTGGCCCCGGTCGCTTGCGGGTCGACGCATAGCGCAGACCGAAGTCGCCCTTGTCGAGCTTCATTCGCGCGTGGTGATACGGCAGGTGCCAGATGACGCGTGCGGCGATCACTGCGAGCAAGCTTGCCGCGTCGAGGCTGAAGAACCACACGCCCGGGTCGCGCCCCTGGTGGTGTACGTACGTGCGGACGTTGGTCTCGTGAAAGCGGTTGATGCCAGGGAACGGCGGCGCCCACCACGGCCGCACGTTGCTCATCGTGAACGGCACCAGCCCGATGAACGCGTCGCCGTCAAACGTATCGATCTCGAGCGCCGCTGGCACCAGCGGTCGCAGCGCAGCGGCGGGGACGCGCCAGTGCAAGAACGTCAGGTCGTGCCAGCCCGGTCGCTGCACCGCGCGGCCGGCGGGCCGGCGCGTCGGGCCGATGCGATCAATGCCATCGGTCATGGCCGGTCTACGCCGCGCTCATGAATTGACGGCTTCGATCGCCGCGCTCGACTCCGCCGTTGCGAGCTGAATCCGCACACGCACCGGCCGGTCGGTGGCGTCGAGGTCGAGGTAGATCGGGAATACGCCGTCGCCCCAGCTCGTGAAGAACAGCAGCATCTTGCTACCGCCGACCTCGAGCCCACCGGCACCAGCGGGGTTCTCGCGCGCTGCTGCGAGCGCGTGGAAGTGGTGCGAGTGGGGACGGAAGTCGACGTTGAGCAGCCAGTCATTCTCGGCCTTCAGGATCTCGGCCTCCATGACCTTGGACTCGGCGTCCATCAGATCGAGATCGCGCCAACCGTAGCCCTCCGAGGTCTTCGGTGCACGGAGCGCCTTGGCAAGCGCTGCATCGTCGCGACCCCAGAACACGACATCGGCGAGGCCGTCGAGGCTGTCCTCGTGCTTCCAGTGATCGAGCGCTTTGAGATCGAGACAGGCGAGCCGCGCGAAGTCGACACCGGCCTCGCCGAGCTTCTTCGATTGATGCACGTCGCCATCGGCGAGTGTGATCGACACGTGGTCCCAGCAGTCGGCGAACTGACCCTTGCCGACGCGCGTACCAATGATCGTGAGCTCGCGATCGGACGGGACGTCGGTCCTCACGATCTGCGGCTCGAGCGCGCCGCGCGGCAGAAATCCGACGAGGCCGATGTCGAAGATGGCGAGCTTGCCCGACGGGCAGGTGATCGTGCCGAGCGTCTCGATCGCGGGACGCTTCGAGGCGGTCTCCGCCGACTTGCGCTTCGACTCGACCGCAGGCTTGGCAGCCTTGGCAGGCCTGGCAGCAACTTTGTTCGGAGCCGGCTTCCTTGCTGCCGCCGCCTTCTTGGGCGCCGCCTTCTTGGGCGCCGCCTTCTTGGGAGCCGCCTTCTTGGGCGCCGCCTTCTTGGGCGAAATCTTCTTTGCGGCAGGTTTCTTTGCCGCGACCTTCTTGGGAGCCGGCCTCCTGGTCGCGGGCTTCGCCGCCGCGACCTTCGTCTTCTTCACCTTTGATTTGCCGGGGGCCATGCCCGGATCTTACGTTACTCGATGTCGCCGCGGACCATCACGTAGCCGTCATCGGAGCCGATCGACATGTTCCGCATCTGAACGCCGGCAACGGCCGGCAGCGGGATGTTCGTGAGGAGCTTGCTGATCGCGGTGATCTGGCCGGCGAGGCAGACCTCGGTCGCCTTGGCGAGGTCGGTGGCCGTGAGGCGCGTGGTGTTGACGACGTCGTCGAGGACGTCGACGTGGGTCACCGGGGCGCCGAGCTCGAGCGCGACGCCGAAGCCATTCGAGGCGGGGACGATCTTGAGCTCGATGGCGGCGCTGAGCGCGGCCTTCGCCACCGGCGTGCCGTGGTCCGTGAACGTCACCATCATGTCGCCGAGGATGACCTTCATCTTGCCGTCGTTCGGGTCGGCGCTGATCATCGGGGGCAGGGTCATCGCGATGTTCGTGTTATCGAACGAGCCGCCGTGCGCGGGCATCTCGAGGTTCAGCATGCCGATCGCGGTGACCTCGGCGAGCATCTCGTTCGCGAGGTCGTCGGCGAGACCGATCTGCATGCCGGTGCCGGCATCCATCGACGGGACTCCGTTGTCGGTGAACGTGAAGCCGGGGCTGCTCTCGCTGCCGGCGAGCAGGACCTTGGCGGACAGCGTGACGAGCGCGCCGTTCGAGTCGATGTCGATCGCGGTCGGGTCGACCTCCATGTGGAGGGTCTTGCCCATGACGTCGATCATCTGCGGACCGGCGAGGCCGCCGAGCGCCTGGTTCATCATCGGCTCCATCGCATACGGCATCGCCTTGGAGACGATGAAGCCGGCGACGGTGTCGAGGCGGAGGAGGTCGATGATCGTGCCGGGGATGCCCGAGGCCTGGATGTCGAGGCCGGTGATCTGCACCGTCTCGTTGGTGAGGCTGGTCTTGAAGCCTGCGCTGCCACTCGGCGTGATGACGAGCGTGCCGGCGACGACGACCTTGGTCGCCTTGACGCGGATCGTGTTGCTGCCGTCGACGCAGGCGGCGGAGTAACGCGCGCGTGCCGGAACATCGAGACCGTCGACCTGCGCGCGGAACTGGAGACCCGCATTGGTCGGGATCAGCGAGATGGTGACGTTCGACATGTTGACGTCGTCGACGTACATGCGCGCGAACAGGCAGTCCTCGCCGGCCTCGTCCCCCATGTGAACCATCGGCTGCATGGGCGCGAGGATCGCGCCCATGTCGATGCCCTCGATCATCGGACCGGCTGCGGCGGAGAGCTTCGCGAATGCCTTCGTCGAGACAGCCGCGGTGATCGCGTTCTCGATGTTCGCACCGACCGGGCGGAGCTCGCCGGCGTGGACCGAGCGAGTGTCCGATGCTTCCTGGCCGGCCGCATCGCGCGCCGTGGTGTGGAGCAGCGTGGCGCCGGGCTGAACCTGGACAGCGGCAGTGAAGGTTCCGTCGGCTCCGACGGTCGCCTGCACGTTGTTGACGAGCACCTTCTCGATCGGCTCGCCGGAGACCTCGTTCGGGGTCACCGTTCCCGTGACCACCACGAGGCCGCCGCGGTCCTGGATCAGGCTGCGCTTGGGGGAGGTGATCTTGAGAACCGGCGGGTCCTTGAGGTCGCTGGAGGTGTCGGTACAAGCCGAGACACCCGCGAGGAGGGAGAGACCGGTCATCAGGAGGAGGGTGCGCATGGCTGTGCAGCTACACAGCAAGGGCGAGGCCAGCCCCAAAACGGCTACACCTCACCCGTTTGACTTCACGATCACCAGCAACTGGTACCGGTTAGCGGCGGTCAGATACGACGCGGCGCGTTGCAGCCACGGAACTGCCAACTGGATCTTCCGGCGACCGGCGCGAGCGTCCCCATCGATCGGCTAGTCGCCTAGCCACCGGTTGCGAGTTAGCTGACGGTCACCTTGGCGATGCCCTTCGCGGTCAGCGCGGCCGGGAGTCGGGTGCGCAGATCACCCTGGAGCACGATCGTCTCACCGTCGACAAAGCCGCCGCAGCCCATCGCCGCCTTGAGCTCGCTGCACCAGGTCTCGAGCTCCTTGGCCTTGAGCTCCAGCTTGTCGACCACGGTCACTTCCTTGCCGCCGCGACCCTTGCGTTCGTAGCGAACGACCGCGCGCGCCGGCGGCTTCTTCTCGATCGGTTTCGGCGGCTCCTTTGGGGGGCCCGGTGGCAGCTTCGCGCGCAGTGCATCGAGCGCGGCGAACGGCGAAACCGAGCCTTTAGGTTTGGTCATCGCACACGCGAGCATACGCGACTCCGACACCCACATCGTCGTCGTAAACCGACAGTTAGATTTGCAAGATCTCACACTTGATCCAGTGAACGAGAAGCGCACCATGTTTCCCACGATGGGAAATTCGACGCGCGACGCAGTGGTCAAGACAGGCGATGTGGTCGAGGGCCGGTATCGGATCATCAAGACGCTCGGCGAAGGCGGGATGGGGACGGTGTTCCTCGCAGAGCACGCCCTGATCAAGCGCCGCGTCGCGATCAAGATCCTCCACCCGGAGCTCGCGACCGACGCCGACGTGATCGAGCGCTTCATGAACGAAGCCCGTGCCGCCGGCACGCTCGGTCACCCGAACATCGTCGAATCGACGGACATGGGGTTCACCCATAACCACGTGCCGTACATCGTCTTCGAGTACCTCGAGGGCGCCCTCCTCACCGACGAGGTCTATCGCGTCGGCGGCCTGCCGATCCGCCGCGCCGTCTGGATCGCGCAGCAGATCGCCTCCGCGCTCCATGCTGCCCACAACGCGGGCATCGTTCATCGCGACCTCAAGAGCGACAACGTCTTCCTGACCGACAGAGATGACGCGCTCGATCACGTGAAGGTTCTCGATTTCGGGATCTCGCGCTTCCTCGAGGCCGAGGACGAGCAAACCCGCCGCGGCATGATCATGGGCACGCCCGAGTTCATGGCGCCCGAGCAGATCACCGCGCCGGACTCGGTCGACAAGCGCGCCGACATCTACGCGCTCGGCGTGATCCTCTACGAGATGCTGACGGCGCGCCGTCCGTTCTCGAACGACGAGGACCCGCGCGCGCTGATGCAGCGCATCGTCAACAATGCTCCGCCGCCGATGCAGCGCCCCGAGGTGCCGCACGCGATGGCCCAGATGATCCTCGAGAAGATGCTCGCGAAGGATCCGGACCAGCGCTACCAGTCGATGGTCGACGTCGAGGCGGCGCTGAGCTCGTTCGTCACCCAGGACGGCACGGCCAAGGGCTCGCGCCGCAGCCGCCTGCTCGCGGTGCAAGCGGACCCGAACGACGTCACGGACGTCGCGCGCAACTCCGACGTCATCCCACGCCCGGTGAATATGCTCGACACCCTCGACAAGCGGCTGCAGACGGTTGCGCTGTCGCACGCGCCGGCGTCGCGCGGCAAGCCGTGGGTGATGTACGGCATGGCGGCCGCGGGACTCCTCGTCGGTGGCATCGGGATCGCGATGGCGATGCGTGGTGGCAACGAGGCGCCTGCGAAGACCGCAGCGACCGAGCCCGCACCGGCTCCGCTGCCCGCCGCGGCGACCACGCCAGCGCCGAAGGAGACCGCCTCGAAGGTCTCCATCGAGCTCAATGCGAACGTTCCGAACGCGCGCGTCACGTTCCGCCGCCGCGTCGCGGCTGCTCCGACCACGATGCAGATCACCCCGAGCGACATCGTCGAGCTCGTCGAGATCTCGGC
>JAYUYE010001177.1:0-6397 GCA_043752985.1 Myxococcales bacterium | reverse complement strand
TTGGCGCGGCCGGCTTGCTCGGCGCGACGATCGCGTTCTTGCCCGCGGCAGCGGTCGTGGTCGCCGTCGGTGCCTTTGCGATCACCGACCGCCGCGTGATCAGGAAGGGTCTGCGCGAGCTCGACAAGTGGGGGTTCCCGATCGAAGGCTATCGCTCGTGGCTGCTCGCCGCCGAGCCGACGTTCGACGTCGACCTGTTGCGCGAGATCGACATCGACATGATCATCACCTCGTGCGCGGCGATCGATCCCGCGATCGTGGTGCGCCGGATCAGCGAGCGCAGCTTCCGCGTGGTGATGCGCCGGATCGCGCTGCCCGGAACGCGGGACGGAGATCCACCGATTCATCTCGGCGACCGCCGGCTCCTGCGCGAGCTCTACGATCGAATGCTGTCGCCGCTGCACGCTGACATCGGCATCGTCGCCATGCGCATGGGCGACCGCGCGACGCTGACCTCGATCGTCCCGACCGCAGTGCTCGGCGACGACGGTCAACCCGCGATGCTCGGGATGGGCGCGTTTCGCGAACCAGCGAAGGCGGCGCCACCCGCGCTGCAGGCGCTCGTGCACAGCGGCGGAACCTCGCTGAGCTTGACCGAGGAGACGCGCAAGCTGCCATTTCGCTCGGAGCGTGTGCTCCACGCGGCGGGCCGCTCGCCAGCAGGTGTGGGCGTCGTGCTCGCGATCACCGCCGGTGGTGCGCTCTCCGGCATCCAGCTCGGCCCGATCGGCGCGGGCATCGGGGCGATCGGCGGGTTCATCGGTGGGGTCGCAGCGGCGATCGCCAACAATCGCCGCAACGTCCGGATCGTGTCATTGCTGACTGGCTGGCACGGCTTCGAGATCGCTGGCTACGATGACTGGTTGATCGCCGGGCGCCCCCTGTTCGAGCTCGAGCTGACTGGCGTCGTCGATCGGACCGCCTTCGCGCAACAGATGTACGGGATCGTGGCGTTCAGCGGCGAGGCCAACACGACGGTCCGCTGGGTCACCGAGATCACGTGGCTCGAGGAGCTCTTGGTCCGCGTCGAGACGCGGCCGACTTTGATCAACCCGACGAGCCCGCGGATCCGAGCGTTCTACGGCGGCAGTCACATCCTGTTCCAGCAGTGCCTGACCAGCGTGCTGATCCCGCTTCACGCTCAGGTCAAGATCAAGAGCGTACAAATGGGCGGCTACGTCGAGCGCCGCGTCTGACTCAGGGCTTCTGACTCGCGGCCTTCTCGACTTCCACGAGCTTGCTCTCGACCTCGGCGATGTGCGCCTGATCGAGCCCTTCGCGCATCTCGCGAAGCTGCTGCCGGGCCTCGTTGACCGTCATCTTGGACTTCGCGATCTCGACGCAGATGAGGCACATGTCGACATTCTAGCCTGCGCGACGCATGATGTGCCCGTGAGCGAGCTCCCACCCTGCGGCATCTACCGCACCACCAAGGCGATCGGCGGCATCGAGGCCGGCCGGTTCGTGTACTTCCACAATCACGGCAATCCGGGCCCTGGCCTGTACTTCCCGGAGTCGTGGTCCCACAACCGCGCGAAGTTCTCCGAGAACGGAAGCACCGTGCCGGCGGACTTCGACCCGAAGTCGCTGCGGCCCCTCCTCACCGAGGGCTTCTATCGCGTGACCACGTCGTTTCACTGCTGCGAGAAGCAATGCACGAAGTTCGAGCCCGAGGCGCTCGTCCAGCTCGGCTACAACGGCGCGGGCCAGGCTCTCGTGTTCATGCCCGAGCTCACCGGCACCGGGATGCATTTGCCGGAGCGCGGCTCGGTCGTCGACGACAACCAGCTCAAGAACCTCTCCGCGCTCAAGGTCGCCGAGCGTGAGGGCGGCGCGAAGATGGATCTGTCGCTGCCGCGCGGCATGATCGTCCACTAGCGACCGCCGCGGTCGATCGTTCCGAGCTCCTCGGCATCGAGCTCGAAGCCACCGAGATCGAGGTCCTGTTGCATGTGCGCCGGATCGCTGGTGCCCGTGATCGGCAGCATGCCGATCTGCTGTGCGAACTTGAATACGATCTGCGATGCGGTCTTGCCGTGGGCCTTCGCGATCGCGGTGACCTTCGGGCTCGCGAGCACGTGCTTGTTCGCGGTCAGCAGCGAGAAACCCTGATAGATGATGCCGTGCTCGTCGCAGACGGTGCGCACGTCACGATCCCACTGGCGATCCGCGTAGCAGCGGTTCTGGACGACCGCGATCGGGATGGTGCTCAGCGCGACGAGCTCGGAAACCTGAGCGACGTTGACGTTGCTCGCACCGAGGAGCTTGACCCGCCCGGAGTGCGCGATCGCTTCCATCGCTCGCCACGCATCGCGATCCTCGGCGGCGAGGCCGTCGCGCTGCGATGGACCGTGGAGGACGAGGCTGTCGAGAGTGTCGACCCCGAAGTGCTCGAGGGAGCTCGCGAACGACTGCGCGACTTGCTCGGCGATCGGCGCCGCCGGGTCGTACGGCAGTCGATCATCCTGGCCGTCGCGATGCGTGAACTTGGTCTGGAGGAACAGATCCTCGCGGCGGATGAACCCCTCACGCAGCTTGTTCTGCACGGCCTGGCCCACGGCCTGCTCGACGTAGTGCTTCCGCTGGTTCGCGGTGTCGATCCCTCGGAACCCCGCGTCGAGGGCGTCGTTGACCAGGCCCTCCGTGCGGTCCTCTTTCCAGGCTGTTCCATAGAGAAAGTTCGGGACCCGGACGCCCCTCACGTTCATCGTCATGCAGCGCATCCTACATTCGAGTAGATTCGCTGCTCGTGCTCACCGAACGCTTTGATCGACTCACCGCCATTCGCGGCGACACCGTGAAGGGTCTACCCACCACAGCGTGGGCCGCCAACCTCGGCGACCTCGATCGCGATCTATTACTGCGTGCCGCGATCGAGGCGACGCGAGCGCTGGTCCTGCCCGAGTGGGAGAGCAAGCGCGCGGAGGATCGTCGCCCGCAACTCGCGCTCGAAGCGGCCGAAGCGTGGATGGCGACCCGCAGCGCGGACTCCATCGCGCAGGCAAAGGTCGCGGCCAAGGACTGCACGGCCGCGCGCAACGAGACCTTTGGGTACGACCACCGGATCCCGGAGGCGGCACGCGCGTGCGCCTGGGCCGTGGGTGCAAAGGACAACGAGCACATCTGGGACGCGCTGACCGCGATCGAAGGCGAGCTGCTCGCCCGGATCCACCTCGTCGCCGAGTACCACCGCGCACCCGAGCAGCGGAAGGCCCTGCTCGCCGCCCTCAAGAAGGTCCTCGAACCCAAGCAGGAGGTCGAGGTCCCGGTCCAGACCGGTCCCGTCCCGTACTCGGCGAGCGGCAGCTTCATGATCGGTCAGGAGCTGACACACGTGAAGTTCGGCAAGCTGGTGGTGACTGCCACCAGCGGCAACACCGTCGACGTCCAGCTCGAAGACGGCACGACCAAGCGGCTCGCGCACAAGCCGAAGTGAGACCCCCCCTCAACGATCCGCGATCCGGGTCGATTCGAGGGAGATGCCGAACGACATCGTGTGCGGAGCGTGCCGACATCCCAACGACCCCTGGCGCCGGCACTGCGGCTGTTGTGGAAGTGGATTACCGGGCGGTTGCCCGGGCTGCGGCACGGTGAATAGCGTCGACGACAAGTTCTGTGGGGGCTGCGCTGACGCGCTGCGGTTCACCGCGCCACATGCGGTGGGCTCGTCGCGGCCGGTCCGCAAGCGCGCGCCGTCGACGCAGACGTCGACCGTTCCGATCGATATCAGCGAGCTCCTCGCCCACGGTCCGTCGCGGACCTGATCACGTGTGAGTGTCCGCCCACGGTGTAGACTGCGTCCCGTGCGAAGCATGGCGCTGGCTATCACCGCGGCAGGCTGTGGCGCGATCACGTCGATCGAGGTCGCGAAGCCGCCCGCCGTGACCGCCACGGACGTCGCCCCGCCGTTTGCGCTGACCTCGCACCAAGGCCAGACGGTTCGCCTCGCCGATGCGCTCTCGGCCGGTCCTGTCGTGCTCGTGTTCTATCGCGGGCACTGGTGACTGTGGTGCAAGCACCAGCTCGGTGAGCTGGCCCGAAACCTCGACGCCATCCGCGCCCGTGGCGTGACGTTGCTCGCGATCAGCCTCGATGAGCCGGCCGCGTCGCGCTCGTTCGCGAGTAGCTACGGCATCGCGTATTCGCTCTTGACCGATCCGGACGGCACGACCTCGCGCGCGTACGTCGGGCTCGATGCGACGGACACGACGATTCCCGGCATCGTCGTGATCCGGCGCGATGGCCAGATCGTGTTCCGCCAGATCGCGACCGCGAAGGATGATCGATTGACCGCCGCGCAGCTCCTCGCGACGCTCGATCGCACGCTCGGAACGGGCGACGGTGCACCCGCCGCACGCACTGGCTACGCGGTGCTCGATCGGCTTCAGCTGCGGGTCGCACTCGGTGGTGGTCGCGCGGAACGCACGAGCTCGTCGGGCGAGGTGCCGATCGCAGTCGCCTCGGCGAGTGCGCTGGTTCCGCTCGGCCGCCGGTTCCTGATCGGCCCCGCGATCCGCGTCGAGCCGCTCGATGCACCGCTCGATCTCGATCTCGCCGTCGTGATGCGGTTTCCGATTCTCGCCGACGCCGCCGCACTCGAGCTGACCGCACTCGGCGGCTACACCCCGTGGGGAGCGACCGACTGGAACGCCGGCATTCGCGGCGGTGCGTGGGTGGCACTGAATCCGTGGTGGGCCATGCAGCTCGAGGCGGGTGCGTCCGCCCACCGTCTCGGCGGGGAGAGCACCGTGGACTGGACGATCACGTTGGGCGTCTCGCGGCTGATCGAGCTGCGCTGATCTGGGTATCCTCGGGCGATGCCGATCGCTCGTTCGGGGGTGGCGCGAGCCGAACACGCTGAGCAACCTGACCGGATATTTCGGCCATCCGGCGCCGCGATCGGGGTCGCGGTCCCGCTGCTGTTCCACCGCGATGTCCTGACCGATGAGGCGGCAACGCCCCGGCACGCCCCGACCCGCGAATCATTCGTATTGTCGGTCGGTACCGCGTTCTGATGGTTCATGGCAGGGTGCGGCCGTGCCCGCGCCGATCGTCGGAACGACCACCGTGACCTGCCCCGCCTGCGGGCATGCGCGCGACGCCAAGATCGTCCAGAGCATCAATACGGCGACCAACCAAGTAGCCAAGCAACAGCTCCTCGACGGCGAGCTCAACGTTCTGGTCTGTGACTGCGGGCGCCGCACGCAGCTCGCGGCGAACGTCCTGTTCCACGATCCCGACCTCGACTACTTCTGTCAGGTCTGTCCCGGCGGCGACGCCGCCATGGGCCAGGCCGCCGAAGCATTTCGCGGCTCGGGGGCGGCTGGTACTCAGCGCATCGTGCCCTCGCTGAACGCGCTGGTCGAGAAGGTCAAGCTGCTCGACGCGGGCCTCGAGGACTGGGCGATCGAGATGGCCAAGGTTCTGTTGCTGGCATCGACCGACGAGCAGGATCTCGATCGCGTGCTGCTGTTCGACCACGTCGATCACGAGGCGCGCGTCCTGCACTGGATGCTGTTCGATCGCAGCGGTAGCTCGGCGCGCAGCGTGGCGAGTCCGCTCGCGGCGTACGCGAAGCTGGTGTCGCGCGAGCACGGTCGCCCCGGGATGCACGAGCTGCGGGTCGACCGCGCGTGGGCCCTCGAGGCCGTCCGCAAGATGATCACCGGCGCGAACTGAGTGTCCCAGGCGCACACGTGCCGCCTGTGCTCTCGCGGGGTACGGTTCTCTCGTGTCTGCTCTCCGCCTCGACATCTGGTCCGATATCGCGTGTCCGTGGTGCTACGTCGGCAAGCGTCGCCTCGAGACCGCGCTCGCGACGTTCGAGCACGCCTCCGCCGTGGAGATCGTGTGGAGAGCGTTCGAGCTAGATCCCTCGGCGCCTGCGATTCTCGACGGAGGCCCGGGCTACGCCGACCGACTCGCGAGCAAGTACCGCACGAGCACCGCGCAGGCCGAAGGTATGCTGAAGAAGATGACCGACACCGCCGCGGCCGACGGCCTCGAGTTTCGGTTCGACCGGATCCGGCCGGGCAACACGTTCGACGCGCACCGGCTCATCCACTTCGCCCACGAGCAGGGCAAGCAGGACGCGATGAAGGAGCGCCTCCTCCGCGCCTACATGACCGAGGGCCAGCCGATCGGTGATCGCGAGGTCCTGGTCACGCTCGCCGGCGAGGCGGGTTTGGATACCGCCGCCGCCCGCGAGGTGCTCGAGACCGGCCGCTACGCCGACGACGTGCGGACCGACGAGGCGGTTGCCCGGGAGCTCGAGATCTCCGGGGTACCGTTCTTCTTGCTCGGCGGCCGGCTCGGCGTCTCCGGTGCCCAGCCCGCCGACGTCCTGCTCGGCGCCCTCGAGAAGGCCTGGTCGGACCTCGCCGCGACCGCCGAACCG
>JAYUYE010001176.1:0-6413 GCA_043752985.1 Myxococcales bacterium | reverse complement strand
GGCGGAGGATGACCGACTCCTGGGTCGAAACGACGTCGATCGGCACGTTCCGGTCGGAGGATCTAGCGAAGCCGGATCACGCCTTCCGCTACAACCGGTTCCTTTACCGAACCCTGGGCAAGCACCTCTCGAACGGCGGGATGGGTGCCGTCTACGAGCTGGAGCGCCGTGACGAGGAGACCGGGGTCGTCGAGCAGGTCGTCGGCAAGGTCTTCCACTCGAACTATCTCTACCAGCTCCGCACCGACGAGGTGACGCGCCGCGATCACCACAACAACCTCGCCGCGATGGCGCGGATCGCCGCGATCGAGCACCCGAACATCCTGCCGACCTACGTCTCGGCGCCGATCGCGGACAACTACCTGTTCGTCACGCCTCGGATGGGGATGACGCTGCTCGAGTCGATCTCGAAGCACAACCTGACGCCGCGCGCGCGGACCAAGCTCCTGGTCCAGGCGCTCGAGGGTCTCGCTACGCTGCACTCCGCGCGGCTCGTCCACCGCGACTTCACGCTGCGCAACATCCTGGTCGACGAGGGAGCGAACATCGCATACGTGTTCGACTTCGATCTCGCGATGTCGCTCGACGATGTCGGCTCGCAGACCTACCGCACCTACTACAAGGGCCGGATCTTCGGATCGCCCGGCTGGTCGGTCCCGCCGGAGACCATCGACCAGGCGTTGATGGACTCGAACATCAACACGTCACTCGACATCTACGCGATCGGCGGCGCGCTGCACGGTCTGTTCACCGAGCAGCTGCTGTACGGCCAGGCCGACGATATGTGGGCGTTGCTGATCCGGATCGCCGAGGGCGTCGTGGTCGGTGGGCGCAGCAAGGTTCACTACCCGGACGGGTTCCCGACCGTCCTGCGCAGCGTGATCGAAGGCTGCCTCGAGCGCGATCCAAATCAGCGGTTCCCGTCGGTGCAGGCGGTCGTGCAGGAGCTGCGCGGGATGCTGCGCGAGCTGCCCGATGAGCGGCAACGGATCAGCCGCAGCAAGACCGATGTCTCTGCCGACCTCCCGAAGCGCTCGACCGGATCCGTCGCGGCGCAGAGCGGGGACCCGACGATCACGCCGGAGATCGTCGAGGCCGCGCAGATCGCGGTCCACGAGTGGGGCTACGATCTCGAGCGCAGCCTCGGCCGCGCGAAGGGCCACCCGATCTATCTCGCGTCGCCGCGCGCCGACATGGTCGCGAGCGGTGAGTTTCCCGACGCAAACCTGTTCCCGAAGCTCGTGACGATAATCGATCTCACGAAGATCAACGACCCGCGTCGCTTCGTCGAGAACTGGCAGCAGTACTTCTGGCCGATCCTGAAGCGCGTCCGCGAGGGCCTGTTGACGTCGCTGCACAAGGTCATCTACGACGCGAACACGAGCTCGCTGCTCCTGTTCTCGGAGTATGTCGACGAGCCGCGGTTCGGTGATCGGATCGCGGAGCTAGACCTCCACGTCGATGGCGCCCTCGCCCTTGGCTTCCTCGTGCTCAAGCAGGTCGCCGCGCTACACGAGCACGGCATGGCGCACAACAACATCTCGCCCGGTGCGTTGTTGTTCAAGGGCGCGGCCGCAACGCGCATGGTGATGCCCGCGATGATCGGCCTCGTGGAGCCCGCGATGGGACCCGAGGCCATGGCGGGTGATTGCCGCGCGCTCGCCAGCATGGTGCTGACGTGGCTGCGCCCGAATCGGATCTCCTCGCTCCACATCCGCATCAAGCCGATGTTCGAGGCGTTGCGCGGCAAGCTGTCGTCGTGGGCGTTCGACAAGAGCGTGCCGACGCCGTCGATCGAGGAGATCAATCAGCTGATCAGCGACGCACTCGCGCTCGTCGACTTCAACTTCTCGGTGCTTCGCGATTCGGGCGGCGATCTTCAGGAGTACGCGCTCCTGCTGATCAGCTTGCGCCTGTATCACCTGTTGTGGCCGGGGTCCGCGGCGCCCCCTTCGCGTCCATCCCAGCCGCAGGTCAGGAAGTAACTTTGCAGAGCATACGACTCACAGTGATGGGGCTTGCGCTCCTGGCAGGGACTGCACATGCGCAGCCGAACCTCCCGTACGTCGAGCGAGTCGAGAAGCTCGTCCAGCCGGCCGAGCCGACCGATGCGACCTACCAGCGCGAGGTCTCGACGAGCAAGAGCTACCTGATCCCGGCGCTCGAGGTCACGACGCTGTTGATTCTCACGAACATTGGAGCGCGGATCGCCGGGCAAGGGTGGGCCGACGCCACGCCCGACACGATGTGGCACAACATCACGAACAAGTGGGTCTACGACAACGACACGTTCTCGGTGAACCAGCTCGCGCATCCGTACGGCGGCGCGCTCCTGTACACGGCGGCGCGCTCCAGCGGCCACGGCTTCTTCACGTCGTTGAGCTATGCGGCGATGGGCAGCCTGTTGTGGGAAGTACTCGCGGAGACGGAGCCCCCGTCGATCAACGATCAGATCACCACCTCGATCGCCGGCGCGTTTCTCGGCGAGGTCATGCATCGCTGGGGACGTGCCGTGCTGTGGGGTGGCGGTGATGTGCCCGGATACGGGCGCAGAGTCATGGCAGCGACGATCGATCCGATGGGCGCAGGGAACGGCGCGATCTTTCGTGAGCGCTGGCTGCGAACTCCGCCGCCGAGGCTGCATGCGTACATCGCGGTCGGGCCGAACCTCGGGCTCGGTGCCGCGAATGACTCGTCGCTTCACACCGAGCTGGCTGTGAGCCATGGGTTGCCATCAGATCCGCGCTTCGAGCCGACGGTTCCGTTCGACCACTTCGACATTCGCAGCCAGATCGACATCGGACGCGATGGCGTCACCGGCTACCTCGATGTGCGCGGCATGCTCGTCGGCACCGCTCGCGGCGAGGGCAGTGGTCGCACGCTGTGGGGCCTGTTTGGAACCTACGCGTACTGGGACGCCGATAGCGTGCGTGCCGGCGCGATCGGGTTTGGGCCAGGCTTTGCAACCCACATCGACCTCGGTCGGACCACCTTTCTCGAGGCATCGGCGGTGGTGGCCGTGGTGCCGTGGGGTGCGGCCGGTGGCACCAACGACGTCGAGGGAATCCGCGACTATGCTCACGCGCCCGGCGCGTCCGAGATCTTCAAGCTCGAGATTGGCCGGCGCGGGTTCGGCGTCGCCCGGCTGAGCGCGCGAGCGATCCAGATCGCGGGCAACATCGTCGATGAAGGCAACGAGGCCGTCGTCCTGAGCTCGGCCGGAGCCATGTTTGCCATCGCCGAACACCACGCCCTCGGGTTCGAGTTCGCATACTCCGCGCGCTACGCAAGCCTCACCGATGCACCAAATCCGTTCGATCAATCGGCCCAGCTCCGTCTCGTGTACTCGGTGATCTCCGACGACAAGTTCGGCGGCGGCGCCGACTGAGATCGTGCGATGATGGCGACGTGCGGTTGTACCTTGCTGCATTGCTCCTCGGCGGCTGCGGATTCTCTCTGACGACTGCCGGTAACGAGTCGGTGATCGATGCGCCGCTGAACGAGGTCGACGCGTCGTTCGATGCACCCGCGAGCGATGCGCCACTTACCCTCGACATCGCGCACGTCTCCGCAGCTGACGACCAGACGCTGTTCAGCACGGTCGACTACACGCTCAGTGGTGCCGTCACGATCGACACCGCGAGCGGCACGATCACTCCCGCGATCCCGGTGGGCGTGATTGTTCGCCCGGTCATGCAGGACGGCGGAGGGCTGTCGCTGCTGGTGATCTCGGCGCGGCGGATCAACGTCGCGGCGGGCGCGACCGTCCGGATCACGGGAACGCGCGGCGTCGTGTTCGTCGCGCAGCTGGACATCGTCGTCAACGGCACGCTCGATGCGTCGGCGAATCTGACGAGCTCAGGTCCCGGCGGCTATCCGCCGTCGAACGGTCCGGGCGCAGGTCCCGACGCGATCGGCTCGCAGGGCTACGAGACCGGCGGTACGGGCGCGAGCTTCGCGACACGGGGTGGCGCCGGTGGAAACGCGACGGGACAACCGACAACGGCGCCCGCGCCAGTAGCTGAATACGGCACCACGACGCTGGCCTCCCTCGAGGGCGGATCGGGTGGTGGCAACGGAATCGCCAGCGCGATACCGGATCCCTGCGGTGCAGGCGGAGCCGGCGGCGGCGCGATCCAGCTCACCGCGCCGAGCATCACGATCGTGGGTCGGGTTCGCGCGAGTGGGGGCGGGGGCGAGGGTGGTCGCAAGTGCATGGCGTCCACGACCGATGCGAGCTCGGGCTCCGGCGGTGGTACCGGTGGCGCGATCTACGTGCAAGCGCAGACGCTCGCCGGCGCGGGCTGGCTCGTCGCGAACGGCGGCGGTGGTGGCGGCGGCGGCTGCGTGTCGTGCGTGGTGGGATCCGGTGCTGCGGGCGAGGACGGTCGTGATAACGCGACCCCTGCGTCTGGAGGGACCAGCCCGCTGACGCCGGCGTGTCTCGGCGGAGCCGGCGCGACGGCCGTCCAGGGTGTGGCTGGAGCGGCGGGCGGCAACGGAGGTGGTGGAGGCGGCGGTGTCGGGAGAATCTTCCTCGCGATTCCCGCCGGTGCGAATGTGCCAGTGAGCTCCAGCCCTCCGGCCGCGCGCTAGTCGCCTTTGATCAGCGCCGTCGGATCTTCGGGCCACTGATGCTTGGGGTAACGGCGCATCAGCTGCTTGCGCAGGGCAGGGTAGTGCTTGATCCAGAAGCCCGGCAGATCGCTCGTGACCTGAACGGGACGCTGATTGGGCGCGAGCAGGTGGATCACGAGCGGGACCTTGCCGTCCCCGATCATCGGCGCGCGCGCGAGGCCGAAAAAGTCCTGCATGCGTGATGCGATCCACGGCGGCTGATCCGACGGATAGTGGATCGGCGTGCGGCCGCGGCGCCCGAGCTGGAGATGCGTCGGTGCAAGCCGAGCGACGAGCGCGCGGTGCTCGCCGAGACCGGCATCGAGCAGCGACATCAGATTTGCAGCGCGCAGCTCGGCGAACGAGATCGCGCCCTCGCACGCGTTCGCGATCACGGACGCGAGTGCGTCGTCGGTGGGAGCGACGAGGGCTGGCCGGGGATGGAGCGGGTCGGGTCCACTGTGACCGGTGGGGCTGTTCGCGAGCTTGGCGGCCAGCGTGACGCGAACGCGCCATTCGGCGAGCTCGTCCTTGTCGATGAACTTCTCGATCCCTGCCGCGATGGCCTGACGCGCCAGCAGCTCGGCGGCGGGGCGACCCGCTCGACGCGCGCCCTCGACATCGCGTTGCTCGTCGATCGGCAGGCCATCGTAGGTCATCTGCGCGATGCGCTCGACGCGCTCCTTCTGCGCGTTCCACACCAGCTCGTCGCGCTCGGCGACGCGATCGAGATAGAGGTCGAGGAGCCACGACGGATCGATCGCGCTCGCGCGCCGGATCTGGACCTTCGTCGCCTGACCTTTCGCGCCAGTCTCCGCGACGTCGACTGCGACCATCAACTCTGCGTCGATCACGGACGAACTCGGGGCGAGCGTGCCACTGCCGCCGCCGGCGAACACGATCTCCGACGACCGCGGTGCCCGTCGCTTGCCTACGCGGTCCGGGAACGCGGTGAGGATCGAGATCATCAGCTCGCGATCCATGTCGTCATCGGACAGCCGGCGTCCGCCACGCTCGACGATCCGCTCGAGCTGCTTGGCAACGCGGTCGACCGTGTGCGCCGTCGAGATATCAAGGCCATCGCGGCGCAGGCGATCGGCGCGTAGCCCATGCGAGCGGGCATCGAGAAGAGAATCGAGGTCGTCGATCAGATCGGACGGTGAGCTGATCTTCGCCTGGCCCGCAGGGCCGCGTCGCTCGAGACGGAGCTCGCGTGCACCGACGGCGGCCGCGATCAGGCACGCCTCGACCCCGACGCCGCGGCCTTCGGCTTCGCAGACCAGACGCGCGAGCCGTGGATGGACCGGGAACTGCAGCATGCGGCGCCCGAGCTTCGTGATGGACCTCGGGTCCCCGGCGAGTGCGCCGAGCCGAACGAGCAGCTCCTCGGCGGCGACGATCGCGGTCTCCGGTGGGGTCTCGTACCAGCGCAGCGCGCGGAGGGACAGCCCGGCACCCGCGAGCTCGAGCGCTGCGCCCGCGAGATCCGTGCGGCCGACCTCGGGCACCTCGAACGCGCGTCGGGTGTCGTGGTCATGCTTCGTGTACAGCCTCACGACCTTTCCCGGTCGAGTGCGGCCCGCGCGACCGGCGCGCTGTGCGCAGCTCGCACGACTCACCGGCTCGATCTGCAGCGACGCGAGACCGGTCCACGGCGAGTGCCTCGCGATCCGTGCGAGCCCGGTGTCGATGACCGCGACGACACCGTCGATCGTCACCGAGGTCTCCGCGACGTTGGTCGCGAGGATAACTTTGCGCTTGCTCTGTGGTCGCACCGCCGCGTCCTGCTGATCGGC
>JAYUYE010001175.1:0-6418 GCA_043752985.1 Myxococcales bacterium | reverse complement strand
TCGCAGCATAGCCGGGATCACAGCAGCAACGCGTCCCCGATCTGGTCGAACGCACCGGCGCGCCACCGGGTGAGCGGGCTGCGGCCGGCAATCAGATTCTCCGTCTCGACGAGAACCGCCCCCAGGTCGACCAACCAGATCTTGGGGTCGAACGCCGACGGGCTCCCGACATCCTCGGGGACCTCGTCGGGCGGCATCCACGCGGTCATCTTGTGACTGATGCCTGCGACGAGCGCACGCACGGCGACGTTGCCGAGCCGGCTGCCGATCAGTCGATCGAACGCCGACGGGCGGCCGCCGCGCACCACGTGTCCGAGCACGGTGACCCGCGTTTCGATCATCCCGGGCTCGGCGTCTGGGATCTTCTCGCGCAGCGCCGCATCGACGAGATCCTTGAGGCGCTCCGTCGGGACCGACACGCCCTCGGCCTTGATGATGATCACGCGGCGCGACTTGCGCGACCGGCTGCGAACGGTGAGCACGGTGTTAACGATCTGATCGATGATCGCGGCCTCCGGCTTGCCGGCTTCCGGGAACAGCGCGAGGTCGGCGCCGACGGCGATCGCGGAGGTCATCGCGAGGTAGCCGCAATCGCGGCCCATCACCTCGATGATGAACGTCCGGTCGTGCGCGGTCGCGGTGTCGGCAATCTTGTCGCAGGCCTCGACGATCGTGTTCATCGCGGTGTCGACACCGATGCACATCCCGGTCAGACCGAGGTCGTTGTCGATCGATGCGGGGACACCGATCACCTTGAGTGGTGCGCCGTCGCCGATCTCCGTCGGATCTGCCAGGTGGACGGCCCCCGTCAACGAGCCGTTGCCGCCGATCACGATCAAGCCGTCGACGCCCTTGTTCGCGAGGTTCGCGCGCGCCTTGTCGCGGACCTCCTTGTGGTGAAACTCTTTGCAGCGCGCGGAGCCGAGCATCGTTCCGCCTTCGCGCAGGATCGACTGCACATCCGCGGGCATGAGCGGAACGAACGCCTCCTCGAGGAGTCCCTTGTAGCCGCGCTCGATGCCGAGGATGTCGGCGCCCAGAGAGCGGCCCACCAGCGCGGCAGCGCGGATCGCCGCGTTCATTCCGGGGGCGTCGCCGCCGCTCGACAGGATCGCGATTCGCTTGCACCCGCTCATGGAATTGAATGTATGCCGGATCAGGCTAGACTGCGCCGGATGATCCGTATGGAACGGCAGAGGGCCGTCACCACGGTGGTGATCGATCGACGCGCCGCCAGGAACGCCGTCGATCGCGAAACCGCCGCGCAGCTCGCCGATGCGTTCCGCGCGTTCGATGCCGACCCGGACGCCCGCGTCGCGGTGCTCGCCGGCGCCCACGGCACGTTCTGCGCAGGTGCGGATCTCAAGGCGCTGGCCGCGGGGGCCCCGAACCGCGTCGCTGCCGACGGCGACGGACCCATGGGCCCCTCGCGCATGCTCCTCGGCAAGCCGGTGATCGCGGCGATCTCCGGTCATGCAGTCGCGGGCGGTCTCGAGCTCGCATTGTGGTGCGACCTCCGCGTCGCCGACGAGGATGCGGTTCTCGGCGTGTTCTGCCGGCGGTTCGGCGTGCCGTTGATCGATGGCGGCACGATCCGGTTGCCACGCCTGATCGGGCTGTCCCGCGCGCTCGACCTCATCCTCACCGGCCGCGCCGTCACCGCCACCGAAGCGCTGAGCTTTGGTCTCGTCAATCGCGTCGTTCCCACCGGCACCTCACTCGCGGCCGCGCAGGCGCTCGCGGCGCAGCTCGCCGAGCTCCCGCAGGCGGCATTGCGTGCCGATCGGATGAGCGCGTACCTGCAGCACGACCTCGACCTTCCTGACGCGCTCGCGAAGGAGCTCGAGCTCGGCTCCGCGGCGCTCGCGGAAGCGGTCCAGGGTGCAGGTCGGTTCTCGGCGGGCGCGGGCCGCCACGGGAGCTCGACGTGAAGAGCGCACTGCGCGGCGTGATCCTCGGTCTGGGCATCGCGCTCTTGATCGCAAGCTGCATCGTCAAGCGATTCACCACGCCGCAGCTCACTGGCACGTGCGATGGAGCGTGTGCTCACTACATCGAGTGCAAGGCCGGCCATCCCGAGGCAGACCGCACGCGCTGCCGGGCCGAGTGCCCCGACGTGTTCACCGACCGCGACTCGATCATGGGATACGAGAGCCTGTCGTGCAAAGACGCCGTCGAGTACATCGATGGCGCGCCCAGGAAGACCGCGCGGTGAGTTACCGCGATGACGTCGACACACTGTACTCGCGCGCGATGATCCTGCAGCGGGAGCTGGGAGACCTCCTGTTGGTCACGAAGATCGTCGAGGAGCTCACGGACAACCGGCCAGGGATGGACGAGAAGCTCCGCGCACGGCTGCACCGGCTCGCGAGCGAGATCGCGTTTAGGTATGCGATGAGCTCGCCGGCGAGGAGCAGGGCGGGGACGAGGTCCATTTGATGTCCCACGGACGGGGCGCGGATCGCCCCGTTGCGTGGCTTTTCTCGCTACCGTACGAAATCTCCATGGCGGCCGAGGCTCCGGAAACAACGCTCGACGGAACGATCGAGCGCCTCGTCTTCAAGAACGAGGACTCCGGCTTCATCATCGCGAGGTTCGAGACGCTAGGTCACGAGCACGTGACCATCGTCGGCGAGCTCGGCGACCTCATCGAAGGCCAACCGCTGCGGCTACGCGGCCAGTGGGTCGTCGACAAGAAGTACGGCCGCCAGTTCAAGGTCACGACCTATCAGCCCAAGTCGCCCGAGACCTTGCTCGGGATCGAGAGGTTCCTCGGGTCCGGCATCATCCCGGGTATCGGGGGCGAGCTCGCGAAGCGCCTGGTCAAGGCGTTCGGGATGGAGACCCTCGAGGTCATCGACCGCAAGCCCGAGCGGCTCACCGAGGTCTCGGGCATCGGAGCGCAGCGCGCGACGAAGATCTCCGAGGCGTTCGCGGCACAGCGTCATGTCCAGGACGTCATGGTGTTCCTTCAGGGCCATGGTGTATCGGCCGCGTTCGCTGCCCGGATCGTGAAGAAGTACGGTAACGACTCGGTCAACGTCGTTCGCGCGAACCCGTATCGGCTCGCGCACGAGGTGTGGGGCATTGGATTTCGCACCGCGGACGGAATCGCCGAGAAGCTCGGAATCGCGCGCGACGCACCCGAGCGGCTCGAGGCAGGACTGCTCCACGCACTCGAGACGGCGAGCGAGGACGGTCACATGCACCTCCCCGACGAGGAGCTGATCAAGGCGACCGCGGATCTGCTCGGCGTCGATGGCGAGCTGGTCGCGGCCCGTCTCGGTGCTCTCGAGCAACGCAGTCACGTGATCCGAGAATCACTCGGCGACCGCGGTCCCGTCACCGAGCTGCCGTGGGCGTTCGAGGCCGAGGCCGAAGCTGCGCGTCTGCTCGCCGAGCTGGTCAGCACCCCACTCAAAGCGAGCGGCCTCGATGTTCACGCCGCGATCCACGCGTTCGAGGCGGTCACGGGTCTCGCGCTCGCACCGCAGCAACGACGTGCGGTCGAGGCGGCGCTCGTCGACAAGTGCGTCGTGATCACGGGCGGCCCCGGCGTGGGCAAGACCACGATCGTCAAGGCGATCGTTCACCTCGTGCTCCTCTCGAAGCGCAAGGTCGCCCTGGGCGCACCCACCGGTCGCGCTGCGAAGCGACTCGGCGAGGCGACCGCCCACGAAGCGATGACGATCCACCGGCTGCTCGAGTTCCAGCCGCACGAGGGCGGTTTCCAGAAAGGCCCCTCGAACCCGCTCGACGTCGACATGCTCGTGATCGATGAGGCCTCGATGCTCGATGCGCAGCTGTTCCGCTCGGCGCTCGCGGCGCTTCGAGCGGGTGCCCAGCTCGTGCTCGTCGGTGATGTCGATCAACTTCCATCCGTCGGTGCGGGCTCGGTGCTCGCCGACACCATCGCGTCCAAGGCCGCGACTGTGATCCGGTTGACCGAGATCTTCCGGCAGGCGGCTGCGAGCAAGATCGTGCTCTCCGCCCACAAGATCAACAGTGGCGAGGTCCCGGACCTCGACTCCGAGCCCGGCGGCACCACCGACTTCTACTTCATCGGGCGCGATGATCCCGAGGCTGCGCGCGCGACGATCGTCGAGCTCGTCGGCGAGCGCATCCCGTCGCGGTTCGGCTTCGACGCGATCACCCAGGTCCAAGTCCTCGCGCCGATGCACCGTGGCGAGCTCGGCACCGCCGCCCTCAATCGCGCGCTCCAGGACAAGCTCAACCCGGCAAAGGGCGAGACGGAGCTGACCCGCGGCGAACGGACTTATCGCCGCGGCGACAAGGTGATGCAGCTGCGCAACGACTACGACCGCAACGTCTTCAACGGCGATATCGGCGTGATCGCGGGCATCGACGCCGACAGCATCGTGCGTGTCGACTTCGACGGCCGCGTCGTGGTCTACGAACGTACCGACCTCGATGCGCTGACCCACGCGTACGCGGTCAGCGTTCACAAGAGCCAGGGCTCCGAGTACCCCGCAGTCGTGATCCCGATCGCGACCCAGCACTTCATGATGCTGCAGCGCAGCCTGCTCTACACCGCGGTCACCCGCGGCAAGAAGCTGGTCGTCCTGGTCGGCAGCAAGCGCGCCGTGTCCCTCGCCGTCAAGAACGCAGACGCCCGTCGCCGCTACACGTGGTTCGCCGAGCGGGTGCGCATGGTGATGGGCTGAGTGCTACCGTGGAGCGTGCGAAGTCTTGCCGCTGTCGCCCTTGTGGCAGGCTGTGGCCGGTTCGGGTTCGACGTCACCGGCGGTGACGGTGCCATCACCACCGACGTGCTGCCGCCTGCGGAGACCCTCGTGATTCCGGTGACCGGCGCGACCGGGGTGAACGACGCGGTGTTCGACCCCAGCGGCAACCTCGCCATCGTCGGCAACTTCCTCAGCTCCGTGACGATCGGCGGCCAATCCATGACGGCGGCTGCAGCGAGCGAGGACCTGTTCGTCGCGGTCGTCGATCCCTCGGGCCTCGCGAGGTGGTTGTGGACCGGCGGCGCCACCGTCTTCGGCAGCGCGCAGAACGTCGCGTGGTTTGCCGATGGTTCGCTCGCCGCCTCCGGTTATTTTTCGGGCCGCCTGACGAACGGAGGAGGCCTCGACTCCGGCTCTCGCCAGGCAGCAACACTGATCCGCTTCGCCCCGTCGGGCGCGTTCACGTTCGCGCGGCACTACGGCGGATCTTCGAACGTCCAGGCACGCGGCGTCGCCGTGGCCGCCGATCGCATTGGCCTCGGCGGGATCTACAGCAGCAGCGTCGACTTCGGTGCCGGTCCACTCCCCGCGACCACGCAGGACAACAGCTTCATCGCGACGATGGATGCGGCCGCGGGGGACGTTCGCAACCGCGCACTGCTCGCGAACGGCGACGTCTACGTCAACGACATCGCGTTCGGAGCCGGCGAAGATCTCTACGTCGTCGGACGGTTCACGGCGACCACCGACTTCGGCATGGGTCCGGTCAATCCCGAACCTGCCGGCTCCAGCGGCTTTGTCGCGCGCTACGACATGCAGCTCGGTCTGCGCTGGGTACGCACGTTCGGCGAATCGAACACGATCAGCAGCATCCGCGTGCTCGCGAACGGCGACGCCGTCGTCGGTGGCGAGGTCGCCGGCTCGATCGCGATCGACAGCATCGCGCTCACCAGCGCAGGAAGCACCGACGGCTGGGTCGCTCGGTTCGCCGCGACCGATGGCACGGTCGCCTGGATGCGTACAATCACGAGCACCGGCCTCGATTCGATCAAGGCGGTCGCCGTTCGCGACGATCGAATCTTCTTCGCCGGTAGTTTTTCGTCGACGGCGCAGCTCGCAAGTACGCAGGTGCTCGTCAGCGAAGGCGGGCTCGACCTCGTCGTCGGAGAGCTCGCACTCGACGGCTCGCTCGCGTGGAGCAAGCAGCTCGGCGGAACCGGTCAGGTATCCCTCGGAAGCGGCGGCATGTCGGTCGATGCGACCGGGCGGCTCGCTGCGATTCCGGTCGTCTACGACGGCGAGCTGCTCGTCGAAGGTCAGCGGCTCACGACGACATCGCTCACCGGCGCGGCGATCGTTGTCGCGATTCCGCCGAACTAGCGGCCGGCCCCCCGTAGCCGGCGTGCGACGTCCGCGGTCGCGATGGCCAGCGCCTTCGTCGATGTGACGTTGCCACGTGGATGTGGCGATGGACGTCTCGACCCGGTTCGGTCGTGATCCCGGTGATCCTCGGCGACCCGCGGTGCTCGTCCGGCGGCGAACGACCGCGCGGCGGCGCGCGGTCGTCGAAATACTGGTGTCCAACGCTAGGCGCGGCCGCGCTCGACGTCGCCGAGCAGCGTGACGAGATCCTGCACGCCGGACTCGGGGAACGCGTTGTAGATGCTCGCGCGCAGGCCGCCGACCGAGCGGTGACCGCGGAGGCCGGAGAG
>JAYUYE010001174.1:0-2537 GCA_043752985.1 Myxococcales bacterium | reverse complement strand
TCCGATCCCAACGCTGTCTCGGAGCCCACGCGGGTCGTGAGGGCCGGCGACTCCGAGCTGGTGGTCGACGTCCTCGGCTCCGTGCTCGATGCGCCGGGGAGGGTTCGCTCGCTCGTGCGCGTTCCTCTGCGTGATTCGGACACGGTCATCGGCGTCGTTTCGCTCGCGTACGCCGAGTCACACCGCAAGTACCGCTCCGAGGATCTCGCGCTCGTCCAGGCGGTCGCGACCCGGGCGGGATGGGCGCTGCAGGCCGCGCGGCAATACGAGGTGGCGACCAAGGCGGTCACAGCTCGCGAAGATATCCTCGCCGTCGTCGCGCACGATCTGCGCGGCCCTCTGGGGAACATCCTCCTCGTGGTCGAGGCGCTGCGCTCGACGGCTGCGCACTCGCTGCTCGAGCGCGTCGAGCGCGCTGGCGCACGGATGGAGCGCTTGATCTCGGACCTGCTCGACTGGTCGTCACTCGAGAGCGGCCACCTCAAGATCACGGTGCTGCCGGTCAGTGTCGCCTCGCTGCTGCACGAGGCCGGCGACGCACTCGCACCGCAGGCCAAGGTACGCGAGCAGACCTTCGAGATCACGGGGCCGGACGAGGACGTCCTCGTGGTCTGCGATCGAGCGCGAACGTTCCAGGTCATCGCGAACCTGGTCGGCAACGCGATCAAGTTCACGCCGAAGGGCAGGCGGATCGCGTTGCGGGCGGAGCTCGAAGCCTCGTTCGTGCGATTCACCGTCTCCGACGAGGGGCCGGGCATCGCGGCCGACCATCTGCCCCATGTCTTCAAGCGCTACTGGCAAGCCGAAGCAGGAACCGATCGCCGCCGCGGCATCGGATTGGGTCTCGCGATCGCGAGTGGCATCGTGACCACGCACGGCGGCACCATCCGGGTGACCAGCCCTCCCGGCTCCGGCGCGCAGTTCTCGTTCACGTTGCCGCGCGCGGGGTGACACCGCCGCGCGCTGAGCTCACGGCTGCTGCGCGTGCGCGGCGAGCACGTCGGCGACGCACAGCGTGAGCTTCTTCGCCGTCGGCACGTGCAGGAACTCGTTCGGTCCGTGCGCGTTCGACCCGGGTCCGAGGACACCGGTGATGCAGAACTGCGCCTTCGGGAACTTCTCGCCGAGCATGTGCATGAACGGGATCGTTCCGCCTTCGCCCATGTACATCGCCGGCTTGCCGAAGTGCCGCTGCGATGCGGCGTCGAGCGCCTTGTCGAGCCACGGGGCCAGCTCCGGCGCGTCCCAGCCCGCGCTCGCAGTGCCGCCGGTGAACGTGACCTTGGCGCCGTACGGCGGGTCCTTCTCGAGCAGTGCCTTGACCGCCGCCTGCGCCTTGTTCGGATCGACGCGCGGCGGGATCCGGATCGACAGCTTCAGCGCGGTCACCGGGCGCAGCACGTTGCCGGCGTTGCCGATCGGCGGCCAGCCGTCCGCGCCAGTGATCGCGAGACCCGGGCGCCACGTGCGATTGAGGATCAGCTCGACGTTGTTCTTGGTGACCGGCACGACGCCGGGCTGCAGCGGGAACTTGTTGTAGACCTCGTCACCGATCACCTCGGCGGTGCGCTCGGCCTGCAGCACGCGCTGCTTCGGGATCTGGGTCGCGAGCTCCGCGAGCTTGACCACGCCGGTCGCGCTGTCGTCGATCCGATCGAGCAGCATGCGAACGACGCGCTCGCTCGCGGCGATCACGCCCGTGCCATCGCCGGAGTGCACGCCCTCGGTGAGCAGCGAGACCTCGAGGTTGCCGATCACGAGACCGCGCAGCGACGTGGTCGACCACAGCTGATCGTAGTTCGCGCAGCCGGAGTCGAGGCAGACGACGAGCGAGAGGTCGCCAATCCTCGGCGCGAGGTGATCGATGTACGCGGGAAGGTCGTAGCTGCCCGACTCCTCGCACGCCTCGATCAACACGACGCAGCGCGCGTGGGGGACCTTGTCCTTGCGGAGCGCGTTGATCGCCGTGAGGGATGCGAAGATCGCGTAGCCGTCGTCGGCGCCGCCGCGACCGTAGAGCTTGTCGCCCTCGATCACGGGAACCCACGGACCGAGGCCCTCGCGCCAGCCGGTCATCTCCGGCTGCTTGTCGAGGTGGCCATACAGCATGACGGTGTCGCCGGCCTTGCCGCCCGTGCCGGGGATATCGATGAAGATGACCGGGGTGCGCTCCTTGTCGCCATCCTTGAGCCGGACGATCTCGAGCGTCGCCCCCTCGGGGAGCTCCTTCTTCGCCCAGCCGGCGAGGAGATCGACCGCCTTCGTCATGTGGCCGGTCTTCACCCATTCGGGATCAAACATCGGCGACTTGTTCGGGATCTTGATGTAGTCGACGAGCGTCGGGACGATCGACGCGGTGAACTTCTCGTTGACCCAGGCGGTGGCGGTGTCGGCGACAGGCATGCGCGACCTTACCTCAGTGTTCGTCTCCTTGCCGCCCGCTGCGCGGCGTGGCAGCTATCCACATGGGGACCACGGCGGGCGAGGCGGAGCGACTCGAGACGCTGCGGAGCTTCCGGATCCTGGATACCGCGCCT
>JAYUYE010001173.1:0-2537 GCA_043752985.1 Myxococcales bacterium | reverse complement strand
CTTCGAGCACGACCGCACCGACCTGAAAGGCAATCCGCGCGAGCATCGGTGCGATCACGCTTCGTCCCGCCGCGACATACATCCAGCCGAGCCCGATTCCGAACAGCGCCGCACCGAGCCGGACCGAGACGCCACCCGGCGTGATGACAGCCTCCGCGATCGCACCGACGAGGATCGGCAGCACGGTGGGACCTGGCGCCAGCTCCAGCATGCGCTCGACGATCCAGCCGCGCAGGGCGAGCTCGTAGGCGACCGCCGCGATCGTGACGATCACGATCACCACCGCCATCTGGCTCGCGTTGCCACGCACGCTCGGAAACGAGGACCACTCGACCGCACGCAGGCTGACCATCTCGACCACCGGCGTTCCCCCGACCAGCGCGAGCCCGAGCGCGACCGCACCGGCGAGCGCACCGATCAGTGCTTTGTCGGTCCCGCCGTGCAGCACCTCGGTGAAGCTCCGGCCGCGCAGCCAGCGCGAGATCGACGCGCACGCCACGAGCGGCAACGCGACCGGCATCATCTCCGGCCACGGGATCAGCGCGATCGCCAGCACCATTGCGATCTCGATCGGCACGAGGCCGCGGCGCTCGCGGGGCGGAGACACGGAATAGCTACGCTAGCAGACGCACGCGGGTTACCCACCCGTGGACACCGGCTCGCGCACGGTCCTTGGGTCGAAGATTTCAACGATTACCGGACGATGTCGTGCAACACGGCGATCGATCATGCTGTCGCGATCTCCATGAAGGCACGTCTTGTCGTGAGAACAAGGGTCGCGCTCGTGTGTGGAGTGCTCGCCGCGACGGTCGCCCCGGCGGTCGCGGGCCCGACCCAGGAAGAGCTGGCCGCCCGCGCCGCAGCGCTCGAGAACAAGCTCGCCGGTCAGGGCTTCACCATCGTCGTCGAACCGCCGTTCGTGGTGGTCGGGGACGAGTCTCCGAAGAAGGTGCAGCAGCGCGCGTCGTTCGTGCGCTGGATCGTCAAGCTGGTCGAGAAGGACTACTTCTCGAAGCAGCCCGACAAGATCATCGACGTCTGGTTGTTCCGCAATCAATCGACGTACAAGCGCGGCGCCAAGAAGTTCTTCGACGACGAGCCGAGCACGCCGTACGGCTACTACTCGTCGGAGGACAGCGCGCTGATCATGAACATCGGCCCGGGCGCCGGAACGCTGTCACACGAGATCGTTCATCCGTACATCGAAGCGAACTTCCCCGCTGGCCCGGCGTGGTTCAACGAAGGTCTCGCATCCTTGTACGAGCAGCCGCGCGAGAAGGACGGCCACATGTGGGGCACGACCAACTGGCGACTCCCGGGTCTCCAGGGAATGATCAAGAACAAGACCATCCCGCCGCTCAGCAAGCTGATGTCGACGACCCGCGACGCCTTCTACGACGCGCAGTACGACTCGTACGCGTACGCGCGATTCCTCTGCCAGTACCTGCAGGACCACGGCAAGCTGATCGAGTTCTACAAGACGTTCACCACAGACAAGAAAGATCTCACGGGGCAGGCGTCGCTCGCTGCCGTCGTCGGGATGGACGTCCCATCGTTCGATGAGGTGTTCCGGAAATGGGCGATGTCACTGCGCCGCTAGTCGCGAGCGTGGCAAGCTCGCCGCATGCGCAGCATCCTGTTCGTCGCCCTGATCGCCGCCTGTGGCGGCACGTCCACGCCGCCCGCAAGCACCGAGCCCACGCCACCGCCGATCGCGGGCGGCGAGTGCGTCAAAGGTGGGTGCAGCGGCACCACGTGCACCGAGCCCGGCAAGGACATGATGACGACGTGCGAATTCAAGGCGGAGTACGCCTGCTACGGCTCCGCCGCGTGCGAGCGCCAGCCCGAAGGCAACTGCGGATGGACGCAGTCCGCCGAGCTCACGGCGTGCCTCGCGAACCCGCCTCCCGTGCAGTAGTCACGCGAGCTGCTCGCCCACCCGCTCACAGATCACGCCACCGCGAATAGCGTGTGATCGCCGACGACACTGACTGTCACGGCAAGGTCGGCGGCGCGGGGCTCCATTGGATCTGCCTGGATCCCGCTCCCGCCGGACCGACAGCTGTCAGGTCGTGGTCCAGGTCGACGCGACGCTCGATGTCTTGACGGTTGTCGCAACCGATCTCGCCGGCCGTCCATGGACTGTTACCGTGGCCTCCGTGATGGCGTCACCCGCCGCAGGAAACGTGATCCCGCCCCACGCAGCAGCGACGCACGTGGCGAGTCTCGAGTGCTTCGACGTGGCGTCGGCACGAATCACGCGACCGGATGACCCGATCACGAACGTGACGGAGACGGTGGCGGTGATCGCACCAGCGAGGTGGAAGCATGCTGCGATCGGGCCGGCTTGCCGGTTGAGCGAGCGCCGGGCCTCCCAGTGCCGGACCCCGCCGGCGCTGACGGTGAACCGCTCGAACACCGCCTCGATCGACGACGATCTCAACTGAATCACAACCGGCTTGGGACCGAAGCAGCACGTGCCGTGAATCGCGCAGTCGTTCGCCGAAACCGGCCGCGGGCGCGCGCGGAGCGGGATC
>JAYUYE010001172.1:0-2539 GCA_043752985.1 Myxococcales bacterium | reverse complement strand
AAGGTCCGTCCGGACCGCGCTCGGCGTGGACGACGCTGCGGCTCGCACCCGGCGCAACGCTCGCCGAGGTCCGCAAAGCATTCCGCCAGCTCGCTCTCGAGACTCATCCCGATCACGGTGGTAACGCGGACGACTTCCGCGCCGTCCAGGACGCCTACGAACGGCTCGTCGACAAGCTGAGGCGACGACCGGTGCGGTCGCGATGAGATCTGCCTCCGCCACCGACGAGTCCGCGCGCGAGCAGTGACGCTACTCGAGGCGGACAACCGCCGCCCGTATGCTCCCAGCTTCCGCCGCGACACCGGTAGCGCTCGAAGCAACAGCCCTGCGCGTACGTACAGCTCGGTTCCTCGGGCGATGAACCAGCGGGCGTCGGACCTAGCGGCAGTTGATCAGCCCGCAGTTGCAGCTCGTGAGACCGTGCTTGTGCAGGAGGGTGGTCTGCAGCCAGCCGTAAAAGTCTCCCCGACGCCGGATCAGGTGCGTCGCAGCGGCGACCCCGGCTCGTCTCAGCTCGACCCCGCGATTCCCCACGATCGGCGGACGAAGCACAGCATCAGGGACGAGAGCGCGGAGCAACATGACGGACGCGCCAGGTACCACTGGCGCCGCCGAATCTCAACGAGAACCTCACGCCCTCACCGGCGGGTTGCTATCGTCGCCCCGTGAAACGCGCCAAACCCATCGATCCGGCGCTCGGACGGATCTCCACGCTCGGTGGCCTGCTGGGGATCAAGAGCGGCCCGCTGCTCGCCCGCCTCGCCCCGCTCAGCGGCGAGTGCAGCGAGGACCTGGTGGCGACGATTCCGCACAGCTTCGACGCGCTGGCTGTCACGGTGCACGTGGGGCGGGAGACGGCACGCGCGCTCTGTGGGGAGTGGCTCGATGGCCTGCCCGGCGACCGGCTCGCCCTCGAGCTGGACGCGACGACCGTGACCGCGCACTCCGATGAGGCCGCGTTGCCGCTCGACGCCCCGGAGCTGGTCCGCCTGCTCGGCGACGAGCCGTTTGCGGTCGGCTACGACGGCACGACCTGGACCTACGCGATCGCCCAGGCGAATGCCGGCGCTGCCGGTTGTGAGGCCACGGTCGCGCGCATCGAACAGGTGGCCGAGGCGCTCGGCGTGACCGAGACCCAGCGACGGATCGCCGCCACCCTGCATCGCTCACTCGCGCGCGGCATGGTGACGCGAGCCGCCGTGCGCGCGCGCGCCGGTACGGTGATCCCGCAGCTCGGGCTCGTCTGGGATCGCGTCGAGTGGCTGCCGATCCAGCACATGCTCTCGGGCTTCTACCCAGCGCTCGGCGGCGCCGCAAAGATCGATCGGCTGTCGCGCGCGCTCGAAGTGGATCACGCGACCGTGGAGCTCGTTCTCGGGCCCACCGATCCGCCGGCGCTGCGATTCGCCGTGCGCCTGGCCGGTCAGTAGCGCCGCACAGCACAGCAGCCGGCGTGATTCCCCGGAGTTCCTCGCACTCGATGTGGAACAAGGCCTGCAGCACCGAGCTGCATGCTCAGCACACTTGCCAATATGTTCCTCGGTTCTCGCCGTTCGGGCCTCGCTGGGCTGTTCGATCGACGCCGTCAGGGCGGCGTTGCGAACGCGCTCAACACGCACCGTGGTGCATCAGCGCTCGGTACGATCGCCACGATCGCGGCGCCGTTCGTGATCCGCAAGTTGATGGCGCGGCGCGACCAGCGCGCGGCCGCGGCTCACGCGTAGCGACCACACCCGCAGCTGCAAACCTCGGTGATGCTCGGCACCGGGCGACCGCTCGTTTCAGTCCGACGGAAGAAAGCCGCAGGGTCGCGAACGGTGCGCGGTCGGCAGCAGGCGCCGCCCCGGCGGTCGACCTGCTCGTCGCCCGACAGGTTCAGCCCGAACGAGATGCGGTCGTGACGGACGCTGGCTAGCGCTGATCGAGGCGAACCCACGGCACGAGCTCGAGCGGATTCACGGCGGGCGCGACGGTCTTCTTCGCCTCGTCAGGATTCTGGCGAGGAGGCTGCTCGTGGTCCTCGAACAGGCGGTTCTCATCGAAGTTTCCCGCGCCGCCGAGCGTGACGTTTTCGCTCTTCGAGAGCAACAAGCCGAGCGCCGCGGCGACTGTCGCGGCTGTCGTCTCCATCTTGCGCTGCGTCTTGGTCATGCCGCGGCGCTGCTCGGCGCCCGGAGTCGCAAGCGACGTATCGAGCACGGCGTTGCGGTTTGCGGATTCTGCCGGCAGCTCCGATAACTTCGGGATCACCGCCGGCCGGATCGAGCTGCTGATGCAGGCAGTGCTGAGCACGACGGCGGCGGCAATCAGACGCATGACGGTAGACCGGGCGCAGCACGTGCCATGCCGACTTCGGTGACCACGATCTCGGCTGCTTACCGTCCCATTACCCGTATGCGCCGCGCCACACCGTGGCTCCCCGACCGTCACGGCTCGAGCAGGGCGTGGACAGCGTGCGGCAGCGCCTCCGGCCGACCGCGCTGGCCCGGCATGGCATTGTGAGTGGCGATCAACAAGATCCGCGTCCGCTGGACGAAGT